>NZ_AUTL01000080.1:0-9668 GCF_000498015.1 Pseudoalteromonas sp. TAE79 | reverse complement strand
CATTGAACCTACGCCTGCTGGCACGGCTTCTTGCATGTATAAACCACGGTTTTCAACAAGCTTTACGGCTTCGCTCAAGCTTAATACGTCGCTACATACTAGCGCTGAGTATTCACCTAAGCTGTGACCCGCCATAACAACGTCGGCATCTGGGTTAGCTGCTAACCAATCACGGTAAATAGCAACACTTGCAGTTAGTAATGCAGGTTGTGTGCGGTGGGTTTGATTTAATTTTTCTTCTGGGCCATTAAGAACTAGCTCTGCTAAGTCGTAACCCAGTGCATTTGACGCTTCTGCAAATGTTGCTTTAACAATGTCAGAACTCTCTAGTAGTTCTTGTAACATACCAACGCTTTGCGAACCTTGACCTGGGAATAGAAGTGCAATTTTTTGTGCCATACTTTGCTCTTTTTAATTAAACAAATAAATAATGAAATACACGGCACATCAATTATTGATTAACCGCCGTGTCTTTAGAATGTGTGTTTTCGAAAATAGCGGCTATTTTATCAGGAAGTTGACGTTCAACCTCTTTTACCGCTTCATCAATAGCTGCTTGAAATGCTTTAGCTGACGCATTTCCATGACTTTTAACGACAATACCGCGCAATCCTACCAGAGAAGCACCGTTATACTGGTCGGGGTTCACCCTTTTATAGAGTTTTTTTATTATTGGACGCAACATAAACGCCATACATTTATATAAAAGATGCTTTTCGAGTGCGGTTGTAAACTTATTCATAATAAGCTTGGCAATGCCTTCGCATGTTTTAAGTGCTACGTTGCCAACAAACCCTTCGCATACAATGACATCAGCCTTACCCGAAAAAATATCACTTCCTTCGCTGTAACCAATATAATTTATATGTGGGCTTTGCTGCATTAGTTGTGCAGCTTGTTTAATGTCGTCGTGGCCTTTAATGTCCTCAGCACCAATGTTTAATAAACTAACGCGAGGATTGTCCAAACCAAGTGCTTGTCCGGCAACAATAGAGCCCATAATGCCAAACTGATAGAGCATTTGCGCATCACAATGCACATTAG
The DNA here is from genome assembly GCF_000498015.1 of Pseudoalteromonas sp. TAE79. Taxonomy (NCBI): domain Bacteria; kingdom Pseudomonadati; phylum Pseudomonadota; class Gammaproteobacteria; order Alteromonadales; family Pseudoalteromonadaceae; genus Pseudoalteromonas; species Pseudoalteromonas sp. TAE79. Next base: position 8,624 of record NZ_AUTL01000080.1, on the reverse strand, counting down.
CACCTAAGTCGAGTAAATATACTGGGTTTTTAAGCTCTGTAGGAACAGATGAAATGAGTGCGGCACGTTTAACACCTGGCAGCATTTTTAATACATAGTGAGCCATAAAAAATAGAGCGCCGGTATTACCTGAACTAACACATGCTTGAGCCTCGCCCGATTTAACTAAATCTAGGGCAACACGCATAGATGAGTCTTTTTTTGAACGCACAGCAATTGCAGGTTCACAGGCATTAGTGACTATTTCACTACAGTGACGAATTATGAGTCTAGGATGAGGTAGAGAATCGAGAGATTCGAGTTGTTTAGATATAACGTGTTCATTGCCACATAAAATGAGAGTTAAATTGGCATGAGCATTTACCGCACAAACGGCAGCAGGAATAGATGAACGGGGGCCGTAATCGCCCCCCATCATATCTAACGCTATGGTTAGATCTTTCAGCATATAAGTAATCTCTTATTTAGAAATTACTTGAACGCCTTTGTAGTAACCATCTGCAGTCACATGGTGACGACGATGAGTCTCACCAGATGTTTGATCTACAGTTAAAGTTGGACCACTGATCGCATCGTGTGAACGGCGCATGCCGCGTCTTGCACGAGACTTTTTGCTTTTTTGTACAGCCATAGTCTTCTCCTAAGAATCTTTCTTAAGTTGTTTCAAAATATCAAATGGATTAGGTTTATCATCTTCCGCCTTTAATACACCAAAGCTGGCAGGCTTTGCTGAATAACTGCATGAAGCTTCGTTGTGGGTAGCCACTAATGGAATTGCTAAAATTAGCTCGTCTTCAATTAAATCAAAAACGTTAACTTCACCATTTTCATCAAGCGCTACTTCATCGTAGTCTTCTGGAAAAATATCTAACTCTGTATCTTCACCTACTGGTGAGTATGCAAAGTCTTGAACCAAATCCAACCCTAAATCACCATTACAACGTTGACAAATGACAGTAACGTGTGTGGACAAATTGCCTCTAATCACAGCGAAACCTTGATCATCGTTTTTGCAATGTATTTTTACCGCTATTTCACCTACTTCTTCCTGCACAACTTTCTCTAAACGAGTAAGTTTTTCAAGCGGTACAATTCCGTCATACTTTAAACGGTGCTGTGCTGCTTTGCCTGGATGAAGAGTGATGGGAATTTTCACCTTTTGCATAGGGGCTGCATCATATAGATAGTTAGTTTGTTAGTCAAAGTAAAAAACCATTTTTACTTGGTTTTTAACGTGTTTTACTCTCGGATCTGATTTATCCTAACTCAATCTGAATTATCGTAGGAAAACAGTCCGTGAAGCATCCACTTATTTTAGCGTCAAGCTCGCCTTTTAGGCAGTCTTTATTACAAAAATTTAATTTACCATTTGATACGTTTTCACCAGACGTTGACGAATCAGCACTTGAATGCGAAACACCTACCGAACTGGTTAAGCGTTTAAGTGAATTAAAAGCCTCAGCGGCTAATAAACACTTTAGCAAAGGGTTAGCTATTGGATCAGACCAAGTCGCTGTGTTTAATAATCAAATTTTAGGTAAACCACATAATAAACAAAATGCCGTAAAACAACTAAATTTATTTAGCGGTAATACTGTAACATTTTTAACTGGGCTTTGTGTTTACGATATTGTAACTGGCACTAAAAAAACGTGTGTTGAACCCTTTGATGTTACTTTTAAAATCCTTAGTGATGTACAAATTAGTGCTTATTGCGATGCTGAGCAGCCTTATAACTGTGCTGGCAGCTTTAAAAGTGAAGGGTTAGGCATCTGTTTATTTGAAAAACTAAGCGGAGACGACCCTAATAGCTTAATTGGATTACCATTAATTAAACTCAGCCAGCTACTGACTGAGTTTGGTATTGATATACTTACTGCTCAAAACAAGTTCTAGTTAAATAAATTAGCCAAGCAAAACCTGTTGCAATTGCAGATAATTATCTACCGTTGCAACAGGGCTAAGCTTATTTAGCTGCTGTGCGTTATGTACACCCATTGTTACGCCAATTCTATCCATGCCTGCAGCTTTTGCCATTGTCATGTCTATTTGGGTATCACCAATCATTACAGCGTCTTGAGCGCTTATGCCAAGTTCTTCAAGTAATTGATACAGCATATTTGGAGAGGGCTTAGACAGTGCGTCGTCGCTTGTACGTGTTGCACTAAAAAAATGTCTAAGTTGGCTTTGATCAAGCAAACGCTCTAATCCATCTCGACCTTTACCTGTAGCAACCGCTAAAACAATGCCTTGCTCTTTTAAGGCACCTAAAACGCTAACAACATTATCAAATACAGGAGTTGGCGTGGTATCAACACTATATTGGTGTTTATACCCTTTAATTAGCGCTTGATGCTGCGCGGCATTATTGGGAAATAAAACATCAATTGCTTTTTCAAGCGACATACCAATGATATTTTTAATTGCCAAATCACTTGGCGCCACTAAATTAAGTGACTCAGCACTACTACGAATACAGTTAACTATTTTAGTGACTGAATCCATAACGGTGCCATCCCAATCAAAAATGACAAGCTTATATTTTTTAATCGGCGTCACTGTAATCACTGTTTTGCGTCTCGTAATTTTAGTAATGTATTTTTAAGCGTTTTATCAAGAGGTGCTTCAATACGCATCGTTGTTTCGTTTTTAGGATGATAAAAACTTAAATCGTGTGCATGTAAGAATAAGCGGTTTAACCCAACTTTACGCATAGATTCATCAAACCCCTGGTCACCGTATTTATCATCGCACGCGATAGGATGACCTTTACATTGCGTATGAACACGAATTTGGTGCGTACGCCCTGTAACAGGCGATGCTTGTACAAGTGAGCAATCGTTAAAACGTTCAAGTACTTTAAAACGAGTGTGTGAAGGTTTTCCCTCAGTGTTGTCTACACGTACTACGCGTTCACCCGATTTAAGTGTATTTTTACGCAGCCCTTCAGTAACGTTTTTAGTTTTAGAGTCCCACTGCCCTTCTACAAGTGCCCAGTAATTTTTTTCCATGGTTTTTTCACGAAGCTGTTCATGCAATACTGTTAACACCGAACGGCGCTTTGCAATAAGTAAACAACCCGATGTATCACGGTCAAGCCTGTGAACTAGCTCAAGATTGCGCTCTTCTGGGCGAAGCGCGCGCAGCGCTTCAATTAAACCATAACTTAAACCACTGCCACCATGAACAGCCATACCTGAAGGTTTATTTATGACAATAAGGTATTTATCTTCAAATAAAATATCGTCTTCTAGGCGAGTTACTTTGTCTAACTTTGATGGTACAAACTCTTCACGCTCAGCAACTCTGATAGGTGCAATACGCAGTACATCGTCAAGCTGTAGTTTATATACAGGCTTAATACGCTTTTTATTAACGCGTACCTCACCTTTACGCAAAAGTTTATAAATAGCGCTTTTAGGCACCCCTTTTAAATGGGTAATAAGAAAGTTATCAATACGTTGACCTAAATGGTCTTCATTGATCGTGACATAAGTTACTTGTAAGTCGTTTTTTTCTGACATTGCCTAATCACTAATTTAAGTAAAATAATTTAGTTGCTAACACTGTAATAATAGTGGGATAATCAGCAGCGCAAATATTTAGTATTTGCAAATAACAACGGTGCTTTTTAACACATTAAAACATTCGTGATGCACATTCTGGGTAGCCGATCATACAGATCCGAGTTAAGTTTTCCAAAGCTTTTATGCCTCCTCAGTTAACACGTGCGATCAATTAACGGCAATGCGCGTAATATATTGCTGGTTAAGTTTGAACATGAAGCGATTTTTAATGTGCTAGAGAAAGCAATGAACAGATAATTTGTCTGATAGTGACGACGTAAAAAACGTCGTTCAGCACTAGCTCAATTATTGTAGTACCGTACAGCAGCTTATTTAGAATTAAAAAAATCTAATAAATAAGCGTTCATTAACATCGGTAGCGATTTTTGCTCTTAAAACGGATATTAGCGATACATCAGTATGTATTGCTCACCAACTTAATGAGCCCTACGCACCTAATATGAATGATATTTAGTAAGATTAATATGACAGGCCGACTTCTGGGTAAAACTTGTAAACGTAGCTGAAAAGCCGACAGTTTTAGCACCATTAAGAATTTAATAGCGGTAATAATCGCTATTGTTTGCCAGCATTTAAAATACTGCATACGAGATACAGAGCCGTTCCGTTAAAGACCCAGTCGTGAGGCTGCACATTCTAAAAATAGGGACAACTGAACAGGCGAGAAAAACATCGTCATGTCAGCGACATAAATAAGTAGAGTAACAATATGAAACGTATGCTAATCAATGCAACGCAGCAAGAAGAAATGCGCGTAGCACTGGTTGATGGCCAGCGCCTTTATGATTTAGATATCGAAAGCCCAGGTCACGAACAGAAAAAAGCCAATATTTATAAAGGCAAAATCACTCGCATTGAACCATCTCTTGAAGCAGCATTTGTTGATTACGGTGCTGACCGCCATGGTTTCCTTCCTTTAAAAGAAATTGCACGTACTTACTTCCCTGCAGGTTACACTTTTCATGGTCGCCCTAACATTCGCGACGTAATAAAAGAAGGTCAAGAAGTAATAGTACAAGTTGATAAAGAAGAACGCGGCCAAAAAGGCGCAGCGTTAACTACTTTTATCAGCGTTGCTGGTAGCTATTTAGTTCTTATGCCTAATAACCCTCGTGCTGGCGGTATTTCTCGTCGTATTGAAGGTGATGAGCGAACTGAACTTAAAGAAGCATTAGGTCGTTTAGAACTACCTAAAGGTATGGGCTTAATTGTTCGTACAGCGGGTGTTGGTAAATCATTTGAAGAACTTAACTACGATTTAAAAGCACTATTAGTACATTGGGATGCAATTAAACAAGCAGCCGATAGTGCTAAAGCACCGTTTTTGATTCACCAAGAAAGCAACGTGATTTTCCGCGCAATACGCGATTATTTACGTCGTGACATTGGCGAAATTTTAATTGATAAACCACGTGTTTTTGAAGAAGCTAAAGCGCACATTGAGCGTTTTCGTCCTGACTTTATGAGCCGTGTTAAGCTTTATCAAGGTGACACGCCTTTATTTACACATTACCAAATTGAAAGCCAAATTGAGTCTGCATTCCAGCGTGAAGTACGTCTTCCTTCTGGTGGTTCAATTGTAATTGACCCTACCGAAGCACTGACATCTATTGATATCAACTCGTCTAAGGCAACTAAAGGCGGCGATATTGAAGAGACAGCACTTAATACAAACTTAGAAGCGGCCGATGAAATTGCACGTCAATTACGTCTTCGTGACCTAGGTGGTTTAATTGTAATCGACTTTATCGATATGACTCCTCCACGCCATCAACGTGAAGTAGAGAATCGTTTAAAAGATGCAGCGCGCCCAGACCGTGCTCGCGTTCAAATTGGTAAAATCTCACGCTTTGGTTTACTTGAAATGTCGCGCCAGCGTTTGCGTCCTTCATTAGGTGAAGCAAGCCAAGGCCCATGTCCACGTTGTAGTGGCCAAGGTACTATTCGTTCAAACGAATCAATAGCACTTTCAATTCTTCGCTTAATTGAAGAAGAAGCAATTAAAGACAATACAGCACAAGTAAATGCACAAGTGCCTGTTGCTGTTGCTGCTTATTTATTAAATGAGCAACGTCGTAGTGTTCATCGCATTGAAAAACATCATAAATGTGACGTAGTGATTATTCCAAATCAACATATGGAAACACCACACTATGAAGTTATGCGCTTACGTAAAGACGAAACACTTGAAACTGTAAGTTACGGACAAGTTGTTGCACCAGAGCCTGAAGTATTCGAGATGTCAAAATCTCCAAGTACGCCAGTCCGTGAAGAGCCGATGCTAAAAGGCGTGGTAATGCCTTCTACTCCTGCTCCACAAGCAGCGCCAGCTAAAGCAGTAGAGCCTGCTGCGGTAGCACAAACTAAAACTGAAGGTGGCTTACTAGCTGCTATTGGTAATTGGTTTAAGTCGTTATTTGCAAGTGAATCTGAAGAAGAGAAAAAAGAAGCTGTAGAAAAAGAGCAGCAAGAAACGCGCAATAATGCGCGTCGTGGTAACGATAACCGTCGTCGTAATAACAATCAACGTCGTCGTAATAATAACCCACGCACTAACAAGCCGCGCAATGAGCGTCCAGCCGCTGAAGAGGAAGCTAAAACTGACTCAGCAGCAAGCACCGAGACTCAAGAGAGAAGCGAGAACCGCAACAAGCGCCGTCGTAATCCTAACTCTCGTAAGCGCCCAGAGCATAAAAACCAAGAAAAAGATCAAGTTAAAACTGAAACCCCTGCAAAGGTGGAAGTAGAAACTGATTCTAAGCCAGCACAAGCTACAGAGCCTAAAGAGCAGAAGCCTAAAGTTCGCCGTCAACGTCGTAACATACGTAAAAAAGTACGTCTGCAAGATGAAAAAGCTGAGCAAGCTAACTCAACAGAGCAAGTACCTGAGCAAACGGCTGTAACTGAAACTCCACAAGTTCAAGAGCAAGCTCCTGCTGTAGAAAAGCAAAAGCAAACTCCGGCAGAAAAAACAGCTCACATTAAAGAAGAGAAAGTTGATGTTGTTGATTCTAACGATGAAACAGCAACTACTGAAGACGAACAAGAGCAAACACGTACACGTTCACGTCGTTCTCCTCGTCATCTTCGTGCATCTGGCCAACGTCGTCGTCGCCCTGAAGGTGAAGCAGAAGTTAAATCTGATGAAGCCCCTGCATTTATTCCAGTTGCTGATCAAGCTGCTGCAGAATACGAAGCAGAACTTAAAGCGAAATCAGAAGAAACACCGGTAGATGCGTCGCAACAAGTTGAACAAGCCGTTGCGGTTGAAGACTTAGCAAAAGTTGAAGCTGTAGAAGAGCCAGTAAAAGCTAAAGAACCGGCTAAAGCTGAAACGCCAGTAGCCACTGAAGAGCCAGTTAAAGTTGAAACACCAGTAGCAACTGAAGAGCCTGCTAAAGTTGAAACACCAGTAGCAACTGAAGAGCCAGCTAAAGCTGAAACACCAGTAGCCACTGAAGAGCCAGCTAAAGTTGAAACACCAGCAGCAACTGAAGAGCCTGCTAAAGTTGAAACGCCAGTAGCAACTGAAGAGCCAGCTAAAGTTGAAACGCCAGTAGCAACTGAAGAGCCAGCTAAAGTTGAAACGCCAGTAGCAACTGAAAAGTCTGCTAAAGCTGAAACATCAGTAGTAACTAAAGAGCCTGCTAAAGTTGAAGCAAAAGTGAAAACTGAAAAATCAGCACCGCATGTTAAAACAGCGGTTACTCAAGGGTCAGCAAGTGCGCCAATGGCACAACCTACTCCTGTAGCTGATAGCGAAGTGAAACATACGTCTGTAGCAATGGCTCACGATAAACGTGAACTAGTTCCAGACAGTGGTTTACGTGCAGGTTCAATCAAACCTGCTGGTCGTGCAAGTTCTGCAATGACTAAAACAATGAGTGTTGATCAATAACTAACATTCATTTAAAAGCCCCGCTATTTAATAAATAGCGGGGCTTTTTTGTTTACATACTTTGAATAATTATTAAAGTTTCTTCACGCTCATAATAAGCGATTTATTCACAAAGAGGTTAAGAGACGCTGCGCTTTTAGAGGGAGTAATACAACTCAACCTGGCTAACTTGAAAAAGCTCCGCTAATAAACCATGGCTTGTGTTTTCTCATTTACTCCTCTTTCACTTCTCCTTATGAAATAGATCTTTAAGGGGTTTATTAGCAAAGATATTAAATAACTAGATGCAGTGTTTCTTGCGTAAGCAAGCTTCACGTCTTGTATCTACAGCCGAAATTTAACACCGTGAATAAGATTAACGAGTAGACGCTCAACTTGTTGGCGTGATGGGCAAAGCCCGTAAAAGTAATTTGTTCACAAAGAGGTTAAGAGACGCTGCGCTTTTAGAGGTAGTAAAAAGGCTAAGCCTGCCAATAAAGCATGGCTTGTGTTTTCTCATTTATTCCTCTTTCACTTCTCTTTGTGAAATAGATCTTTTAGTGGTTTTGTTAGCAAAAAAATTTAATAAAAAGAAGCGTTGCTTCTCGCGTAAGCAAGCTTTACGACTTCAGCCGAAATTTAAAACCGTGAATAAGATTAGCTTGTGTTTTCTCATTTACTCCTCTTTCACTTCTCTTTGTGAAATAAATCATTTAATGGTTTTGTTCCGATGCAACGAATTTATATACCGATACATCGAGTAGGGTGAGGCTTATGCCTCATCCCTCTCACAGAACCGTACGTACGGACCTCGTATACGGCTCCTGTACCCTTCACATTTTATCAACTTATTTCCTAAACGCTGATAAAGCAAGCCATCCCGTATTCACTTTTTCTATTGGATATAAACCAAGCTCCTCAAACCATTGGTTTGGCATCGATACACAAGATAAAGGGCTTAGTGAGTTACGCCACGAGTTCATCTTTATGAACTTAAACGGTGGCTTTTTCCCTAACTGCTTTAGTCGTCGATGTAGCCTTGATGGCTTCTTCCACAACCTCAGCTGTATTGCCCTTAGTCTTCGTCTGATCCAACCTGCCAAGGCTTTTAGCTCTCGCTTACAATTGGCTATACTAAAATAATTTACAAAACCGCGCAC
>NZ_AUTL01000079.1:0-16936 GCF_000498015.1 Pseudoalteromonas sp. TAE79 | reverse complement strand
CTACCGGCCATGGTTCAAAATCTTCGCATGCATCTATTTCTAGGCGGTTGCCCACAGGCTTTGCTTGTAAATCACGAAGTAGCTCGTCAAAGCTTCGCCCTGCGCCACAAAATGTATCGCCGTAGCACCTGTCACCCATTGCAATTACACCAAACGGTTTACCGGTAAGCATTGGGAAAGTGCTATTCATTGCAAAGTACAATCCGGCCAAATTACCCGGTACATCACCTTGGCCTGTTGTGGAGGTAACAATTAAAATATGCGATGCATTTTTTATATCTTCAAGCGATGCTTCTGTAATTACTGTAGCAGTATGACCCGCTTGCTCTATTGTGGCTGNCCGCCATTAACGCTGCCTACAAAAATACTAATATGTGCCATTAATAATCCTTTTCTTGCTCTGGCCAACCTAGCTGCTTACATATTTCAAGCATGTCTTCACCTAGTGGCGCTTTAATTGTTATTGATTCATTACTATAAGGGTGCACAAAACTAAGCTCTGTTGCAAATAACATTAAGCGTCTTAGCTCAAAATGATCCCTAAAAAATTGATTATGCTGGTTATCACCGTGATTTACATCACCAATGATAGGCAGTGATAAGTGCTTTAAGTGTCTGCGAATTTGATGCTTGCGCCCGGTTTTTGGAAAACACTCAACTAACGAGTAACGTACTGTTGGATACTTACCTATAGGGATAGGCAATGCAGCTTGGTGCAAGCAATTAAACTGGGTTTGCGCTTCTTGCGGTGCTTTATCTTGATCTGCAAACTTATCGGCTATTTTATCAAGTTCTTCTTTAAGCGGTTTATCTAAAAATACTGACTCTGGCGCAAAACCGCGTACTAAAGCCAAATAGCGCTTAGCAATAGTACCTTCAATAAATAGCTGGTTCATATCGCGAGCTGCTTCAGAGCTCAATGCAAACAGCAATACGCCCGACGTAGGTCTATCTAGCCTATGTACTGGAAATACATGTTGACCTAGCTGGTCGCGCAACATTTGCATAGCAAACTGGGTTTCGTGTTTATCTAAAAACGAGCGATGCACTAATAAACCTGAAGGCTTATTTATTGCCACATAGTTTTCATCTTGATACAAAATAGTCAGCTCGCCATATTCAATAGGCGCTAGACGCTCACTCATTCGGTTCTCCTAAAAAGGTATCAAGGGCTGTTAGTAATTCAATAATTTCATCGCTTCCGGCTTTATTCACAAGTGTCATTTGCGCCATAGGGGCAATAGCAAAGTTACGCGGCAGTGGTTGCCTATGTGTTATTAATTGCTGTATTTTTTCAATAAATACAAATTGTAACCACTGCTCAAATGCCATTGTATCGTGACAAAAAGGGGTCTTTGAAAGCAGTGCCTCAGCGTCTATTGGCTCACTTTGCCAAAGCGCGTGTTTTTGTAAAAGTGCCGTTAGCTGCACTAAATAAGTTTGGGTTTGCTGGTACATAACCACCCTCTTTTATATATGTAATGCAATTATACCCTGTTCCCTCACAAGCGGCTATGACGTATAATTAATGTAATTTTGCAGTAAAAACAGTTGAGAAAACAATGAGTGATCAAATAGCTACATTAGGTCAGCTTTTAGATGGTGCGGGTACTCAGTGGCGTGCTTTTGATATTGGCAGGCACATTACTAAGCTTGATAAAAAACAATTTTTAGCTATTGAACAAGCTCAAGTGCCTTACCCTTATCCACTTGCTGGTCATGCATGGCTCGCTATTCAATTTTGGGATACTAAAGCCAGTAAAGAACCGTATGTATGGTTTTTAAAATTTCCACTTGATGAGCAAAGTATGCTGGTAAGTGCTAGTCGAGATCACTTTGCTGATATGGTTATTCAAGCGCTAGGCACTAAAATTACAGGCGAACAAGCCGATGGAAAGCTTGATAATAACCCTTATGTTTTTACACCAAACGCAAATAAATTAGCGGCATTTAACGCTCAAGTAAAAGTACTATTAAAACAGCCTGCATCGCAGTATTACGAGCATGCACAACTGTACTTTAGCGGTAAAATTGGTTTTGATAATTGGCAAAGTGTTGCACTACAGGGTATTGCCGATTTTGCACTACGCTTAGACAGCGATACAAACTTAAGTAATCTGCAAAAAGCATGGGCGCATTTACCTATTGAAGTACTACAACCACTCAGTGCCATGCTTGAACACGTTGAAATACCAACATCAATGAGTGAGTTACTTGTTGATTACACGCAGGGTGCTATTAGTAACAACGACACAGTGGCTATAACCGCAGCACTAAGATCAGCTTCAAAAGGTCAAGCTCAAGGGTTATGCGCTCAATTAGTCGATACTGTACTAAGCTCACCAGTGAGGCACGACTCTGACGTGTTACTAACAATAGCTGGGCGGTGTTTTAAGCAATTAGAAAACCCTGAACGCTTACATGTATTTATGGATAATTGCGCGCATCATCAAAAAATTGAAGAATTGTTTCCAAGTATTTTTGCTGACTTAGTTGCAATACCGACTATTCGCCCGCATTTATTAGGCTTATTACGTAAAGAAAATCGTAGCGAAACCCTCGCGCGTGCAATTGGAAGGTTATTCTCTTAAATGGCAAGTTTATGGACGTTCATACTTATTGGTAGTGTAATTTACTTATTTTGGCTTAACCGAAAGGTTGCTGAAGCGGCGAACGTTCATGCTAAACGTCAAAGTGAGCAACTGCAGGTGCAGTTGATGAGTGTTGCATGCACAAAACGCCGCTTTGGTTTTTTAAAGAACGGCAAGCCAGGCATTAAAAGTGAATTTATATTTGAGTTTTCAAGCGACGGTGAAAATGCTTATCAAGGTGTGTTAATTATGGAGAATGAGTTTTTGAAAAGTGTGGTTGTTCCACCGCATAAAATATAAACTTAATATACTTTAAGAGTGTGTGTCTTAAATTAATAAATTTAATTCAACACAAAAAACTAAGGCGTAACTAAAGTTACGCCCCAATTGGACTGCATCCTGCTAGATATCCATTATCTTAAATCCGTATTATCATCCCCTGAACGAGTAAACAACCTTGTTTACCCTCACATTGCATCCTGCAATATCCATAGCCACCTTGGCATACCCACGAAATCTATCGTTTGGCTACATATCGTAGCATCATCCTTGGTAATCCTTTTAAGTAGCTCCTGCCACTTTTTGCATCCTGCAATGTCCACTTGCCATCTTGGCCGTCCTGCGTAAACTAACGCTCCTGCTACTTCCTGTAGCGTCATCCGTGATTATCCTAAAGTAACTCCTAGCTACTAAGTGCTTCATGCACTTCCTTATTCTTCCTTGTATCCGTTTTAGGTTGTCCTTTATGCTTCCTGCTAGCGTCTGCTATGTTGCCTATTCCGTATCCTTGGCAGTTACTCAATCATTGAGCTATGTCGTCTTGACAAAGAGAAGTTTAAAGCAATCAGGGGGGAGAAATAGGACTTAACATTAAATAAATAAACGTCACAAAAATGAAAAATAAAAATAGACTTTAAATAACAATAGCTTGAATGAAAAAAGGCTACTTATTAATAGCCTTTAACTGAGAATGCTCACGACACTGTAAGATATATCTCACGGTCTTATGTCCGTTTGGGCGCATTGGCTTACATTATAATTTTAAATAGTTGGCTCAATTATTGATTTAAACAGTAACTCGCCCTCTACTTGGTTAAAAGTAAGGTGTTTAAATGCTTCAAATTTTTCGGTTTTAAAAAATTCAGTGTGTTCTTTGCGCGTTACAAATACAGCCATCCCCATTGACTCAGTGTTACATTTAACTAAATCATCAAGCCCTCGTAGTAAGTAACGACCAAACCCTTGCCCATGAAAATGCGGATCTACGGCAATAAAAGCTAAAAAGTAGTAATTGCCTTTCTCTTTAAGGGCATCTCTAATTTTTTGTTCTTTATCTATTAATTGATTTGTTTGTAAGTAGCCCGCACTCAGCATTAATTTTAAACGCCAGTGCCAATAACGCTGCGCTTGTAATTGGCTATTAGATTCAAATACACACGCTACTGCTTTTAATTTATCGTTGCGGTATAAACCAATTAATGGCTGCTTTTCTTGCCAAAAACTACTGAGCTCTTCGCGAATTAATGAGCGTAATTTTTTTTCGTAAACTGATTTATTTCCGTCATTGTAGCTAAGCATGTTTAGTAATACAGGATCGTCATGGTAAGCCTGATAAATTAAGCTCGCTGCAGTGCTAATATCTTCTGCGGCTAAATACTGTACGCTGAACGTATCAGCTGGCGTGGTTACACTCATTGTATTTCCTTTATTATTTTAGCTATAGACTATTTAACTTTATACCTAACTATATACCTAAAATTATTAACCGTAAATTCAGCGAGAGTTTAACTAGCTAGGAGTAGAGTTAGTCCTTAGATTAAGTTTTCATTTAGTTAATACCAATTGCATTAAATGAGTGTTCTATTATAGCGCTAGGAAAATAGCACAATAACAAGGCGAAAATTATGACATATAGTTGTTCTATATGAATAATTTTTAACGCAGTAAGTGAGCTATTTAATACGCTAGAATGGTCATGTTTTTAATAAAACTGGTATAAGGAGCAATATCATGGATACGACTAAACACGACATCAATACACTATTTGCACAACTTGGATTACCTAATTCTGATGAACAAATAGATGCATTTATTGCCTCACATGAATTAGAAGACACAACGCTACTCCAAGAAGCTTCTTTTTGGGATGAAGCACAACAGCACTTTTTAGCTGAATCGCTTGCACAAGACGGTGATTGGTGTGAAGTAATTGACGAGTTAGATGTACGCATTCGTCAAAGTAAGTAACTTTATTTAATGTACCCTCCCTTATTTATTGCTAACATAGCATCTGCGCAGCATTTATATGCTGCGTATTTATTTTATTAAAGAGTTATATATCTAATGAATTCAGTTGTATTTGATGCAATTAAAGCCCTTCTTGATGAAGGCAAAGCCCCTACTGTAGCACTAACTAAAAGCCGTTTGGCGCAACCGGTTCCTATGCCGATGATTATTGCAGCAGTAAGCCAATATAAAAACAATCCTGATTCAATTAATAACTTCATGAGAAACCCACAGCAGTCAGATAATACTGAGCTTAAAACAAGTCAATTAGATAGAATTGAGCAAAAACTCGATAAACTTCTTGCACTGCTAGAACAAAAATAATTTGAGACTATAAATGTTCGTTGTTGATTTAACTTTTGATTGCTACCAAGACACCACCTTAGAACAAGCCGAACAGGCAATAAATCGCTTAGTCAATGCACTGCGTTTTAATGGTCAAATAATGGGTGAAGAATTTCCAACCGTTTTAAAAGATGGATTTTTTATTACCCGTGTAATGTGCCCTACTGAAGATGCAATGCACCCGCTAAATAACAGCCCGTTTGTTAAGCACAGTATCGAAAAATTACATAGTGCTGGGCTACTTGCGCCAAAAGTAAAAGTGATTGGACAAGATATTCACTCCAACGGCGCTGATTGCTGCAAAGAACCATCAAGTTATATTTTATATACAACCTATGTGCATACGTGCAGCCCGCTTTATTGTGGTGATGACTTTTTGCCTGTGCCGCTATTTCGTATTCCGGCAATTGCTAATGGTGACTATAAAACGCTTATAAAATGGCAAGAAGATTGGCAAGCCTGCGATCAAATCCAAATTAATGGCGCAACCCGTTGTGAGTTTCCGGCGCTTGAAGAAATATCGAGTATTCAAAGCGACTTATACAGACGCGGAAAAGACATAACAAAGCGAATTAGTTTTTTAACTAAAAAGCCAACCTATTATTATTTATACCGTGTAGGCGGCGTAGATAAAGCGTCTGAACTTGAACGAAAGTGCCCTAGTTGTAATGGCGACTGGAAATTACCTGAATCGTGGTTTGGGTTATTCGACTTTAGGTGTGAGCCGTGTGGCTTGGTGTCTAATATATCGTGGGATTTTCAGTAACTACTTTAATAAGCGCTTAAAATCAGCTTAGTGATAACGCTAAGCTGATTTATTAAACACGTTTTAAACCTCTAACGCCTTTAAAAAAGCATTAATGTTAGGTGCAAGTACATGGTGTGTTTTTTTGCCTACGTGCTCTAAGCATACCTCGCCAGTGTGCACCAATACACTCACTAGCAAATCATCTTGATCTGTTAAACCAATAAACACTGTTTCTGGCTGCTTGAGCTTGCGTTTCATTAACACGTGGCCCGTGATATTTTGCTGTAGCAAATTAAAGTCTTCTTCATTCCATGCTTGTAGTAATTCAACCTGATGCCCATCAATACTTGCTAAAATACTTCCACCGTACATATGTCCGTATAGCTCGCTAAGCTCTTTTGGAAACTCAAGTTCTAGTGCACTGGCTAAATCATTAAGCGAACCTGCAGGTTGCTGACGCGCCCCCTGCCATTGAATATTTCCTTGCTCGTCAACCTCACCAACTTCACATGGGCTTGGCCATTGCTCGTCGTGCGCAATAAGTGGGTAATTTGCGGTATTTTTCAGGGTATTTTCGCTAAATGTTTGATGAAGTTGTTCTATAAGCAATGCAACAGACATACTGTGAAACTCATTTAAATTAGATATAATGTCCCTATTGTAACTATTTAAGAGCAAACATGACAGATTACAGCAATTCTCCAGACCTTAAAGGTAGCGTATTAGGCCAATCTACTGAGTATGTAGATGTGTACACGCCAAGCTTGCTTTTCCCTATTGCGCGCAAACTAAATCGTGATGCTTTAAATATTGACGAAGCAGAGCTTCCATTTAAAGGCCAAGACATTTGGACAGGTTACGAGCTTTCATGGCTAAACAATAAAGGTAAACCGCAAGTTGCCGTAGCCTTATTTACCTTTGAATGCCAAAGCAGCCATATTATTGAGTCAAAGTCGTTTAAACTTTATTTAAATAGCTTTAACCAAACCCGATTTGAAAGCATTGATGTAGTAAAACAGCACTTAATTGATGATTTATCAAACGCGGTTAACAGCCCTGTCAAAGTGACTTTATATAATCCTGATGATTACAATTGCTTACCATGTACGGCGCTGCCAGGTGAATGTATTGATGACTTAGATATTGAGATTAGTAATTACGATATTGATGCTAATTCACTTAAAGCAAAAAGCGATGAAGTAGTGACTGAAACGCTCTATAGCCATTTACTTAAATCGAACTGTTTAATTACCTCCCAGCCTGACTGGGCAAGTGTAATTATACGATACACAGGCGAGCAAATATGTCGCGAGTCGTTACTGCGTTACTTAATTTCGTTCAGAACACATAACGAATTTCATGAGCAGTGTGTTGAGCGTATTTATAGCGATTTAACAACACAACTTAATATTAAAGAGTTAGAGGTTTACGCGCGTTATACTCGTCGCGGCGGGCTTGATATAAACCCGTATCGCTCTACACATTATAACGATACGCCATTTGCAGTTAAAATTAATCGTCAGTAGGTTGTTTTAAACTGGAATATGAGTATTAAAGAAGGAGCCTAGGCTCCTTTTCTATTTGTATATTTAATTAATACCAATTCGCTTAATTAAGTGAGCTATTTTGAGGCTGGGAAAACGTGTTGATAGCTAGGCAAAAAACTCGCTATTTAGTTGTTCTCGGCAATTGCTCCTGCATTGCTCTACCTTCTGCATCCATACAGTCGTAAATGAGAATTTTTTAACGCAGGTAACGACACGTTTAGCCCC
The DNA here is from genome assembly GCF_000498015.1 of Pseudoalteromonas sp. TAE79. NCBI lineage: Bacteria > Pseudomonadati > Pseudomonadota > Gammaproteobacteria > Alteromonadales > Pseudoalteromonadaceae > Pseudoalteromonas > Pseudoalteromonas sp. TAE79. The sequence continues at coordinate 9,194 of NZ_AUTL01000079.1, read as the reverse complement.
GCAAAATGATTAAGTATTATTGCGGATTGGTATAACTTCACGCTTAGTGGGTATGGGCATACCACACACGTCAACGTAGTTATGTGCTTTAACAAACCATGGTTCAACACGGTTTTTACGAGCATTTATTAAGTTTTTAAACACCGATGAGTTTGTTTTCATCACTTTAAATATACTTTTATCGCTTTGTATATCGCCAAGGACTTGTATATTAGTAATTGGATTAAATGCTTTCCCTTCAGTTGGTGTGCGCGCTAAACGGTTAAAATGCTCTATACCTTCTAGCACTCGACCAAACACCGTAATATTTTTATCAAGGTAGCGCGGGCCTTGCCCTATTGTTACAAAAAACTCCGTGCTCGCACTATTTATATCGTTGTCGCGCGCCATTGCAAACACGCCACTACAATGCACTTGCCATGTTTGCGTATGTGCTGAGTTTTGAGCTACTGCAAAGCCGTTAAAAAAACCGGTAACTGGTGCATACCCGTCGCCATTTAGCTCAGTAATTATAAGTGGTTTGTTTGTTGTTAAGTAAAACTCAGCAGGGACTGTTTTAACCGCAGTTTTAATTAACTTTTTACCCAAGCTGTCGCCACCTTGCGCAACAAAACCCTCAACAAACCGATAAACGCTGGTATTTTTATAAAACCCTTCTCGCGCTAACTTTTTAATATTTTGAACGTGCTTTGGGGCAAGCTGTTCATTAAGTTCAATATACGCATCGCCCGTTGGCAGCGTTACCTTTAAAATATTTTGGGCGTTCACTACTCGCCAGTCATTATCTGTTGCACTAGCAATTACCTCACTCGCGCTCATTAAAGGTAGCTCTTGATTAGCAACACCATTACCTAGTTGTTGAGCACAACCGCTCAATAAAACACTAAGCAGAGCTGGCAATATAATTTTTTTCATCGCTTATATCCTTATAATTATTATAGCTTTGGTTATTCCCAATCAAACTTATATAGCACATCAACATTTTGATATAGGCCGCTTGTTATCTCTATGTATAACTGTGAAAGTAACTGATAACGAACAGCCACTTCACTGAGCGAATCAAATACACCCACGCTATATTTAACTTGCAAACTGGGTGCTACGTATCCTGATATTTCTACCTTGGTACTATCACCACTACCTGATGAGCTTAAACTTACATCTGACAACCCAAAGGTTTCACCTACCTTAGAAACAACCCCTTCGCTGCGGCTAACCCCTTGAGAAAGTAATAACTGTGTGAGCATAGCATCGCTTGACGAACTTTCTCCATCGCCTAAAGGTTGGCCATTAAGTAAATATGCAAGTGCTTGAGCTTGATCCATCGCAGGCTCAGAAAATATTTTAAGCGTTGGTTGTTCAACATTACCCGTAAGCGTAACCCCTGCAATGACTCCATTTGCAGTGGTATCTGGGTTACGTATTGCTTTAATATTTAAAAATGGTTGTTCAATTGAACCGCTAAAACCTACTTGCCCGGTGCTGATTATTAAATCTTGCCCAAAAGCTAAGTAAGTACCTTCAATTAAGTTAAGCTCACCTGTGGCTATAATTGGCGCACCTTGACTCATTTTTATCGCTAAATCACCCGCAACTTTTGATTCCAAGCCAAACGATTCTACTTTTACATCGTTTTTAACAATCACTTTTAAATCTATGTCGTAATCAAACGGAACTGTTTCGGTGGCCTCGGTTTTTTGATCAACAATAATTTCATCATCGCTAACTTGCACTGCGCCCTCTGGGAGCTCTTCAATCATTATACGACCGTAAGGCACAACTACCTCACCAGCAAGCTTGAGTGCATTATTAGCCAAGCCTATTTTTAAATCCGGCGATACTTTAAAAGTAACCCCTTGCTGCGCACGTACATAAAACTGCTCGCCAACTACCGCCACATTTACAGCAGGTTGCGCACCTTGCCAATCAACGTCACCGGTGAGATTTATTTTACCGCCCTGATTGTCGTTTAAGTTGCCTTTTATTGTGGCTGTTGTTTTATCAAACAATACGTTTAAATTTGATTTTTGCAGCGCTATAGGCAATTGCTCGCCCTCTAAACTAATATCGCTCACATTAAGCTCGCCATTTAATAATGGATCTTTTAACGTACCTGCTAATGCGATTTTTCCGCTAATATCACCTTTTAACTGCTCGAGGGTTTCAAGAAATGGTTGTAAGTCTGAAAGGAGTATTTTATCAATATTAATAGTGCCGTTAAGCGCTTGCGTATTTTGTATGTCGTCAATATCAATTTGTGTGATTATTTTACCAAGCACACTTGATTCTAAATTAGCTTCAAGCTTGCCAACTTGAGAGTCTGAAAATGCACTAACAGTTAGAGTTTCGATTGGTAATTTAAAACGATCTTCTTCCGAGGTAAGCACCGCTTCTAAGTCGCTAGAATCGATATTTGCGCGTAATGTTTTAAGCGCACCGCTTTGCCAATTAAGTGCAACATCGCCCGCTATATTACCGCGAGTACGAATGCTATTAGGTAAAAAGTGCTTAAGCTCCTCAAGAGCTAAATTACTTAATTTTGCATTTAACTGACCAAGTTCTTTTGTTTGAGCTAGCGTGTCTATACATAATTCACTTTGCTCAGATGCCCAACAATGCGCGCTTACATTAAAGTCGCTGGTTTGAGTATTAACCATAATGGCAATATTTTTAGTGTTACTAAAGCTTAGCTTTTTATCACTAAGTGTTATATTGCTAAGCTCGCCATTCCAAGTGGTATTATTAATTTTGCCATTAACTTCCAGCTCTACACTGCCTTGCTCGGCATCTACTGATGCCGTAAGTTGGTGATCAGTTTTATCGCCGCTGGCATCAATTTTAACGCTATTAATTTTTTGGTCGGCCACAAGCGCCGAACCAACACTTACCGATATATCCGTTTGCCAATCGGCAGCGGTATCTAACTGCCCTTTTACTGATAATTTATTAATGTTTATTTCATCAAAAATAAAGCGATCTAGTATTAACGCTAAATCAACAGAGGGCGTTAATCGCTCACCTCTCACTTTTAAATTTGCGTTGCCATCAGCAGTAAATGGAATATTAGCTTTTTCATCACTTTTTAGCGTTACTTTGCCATCAACCTGCCAAGTATCATCAACTTGTCCGCTTAGTACTAACTTGTTGGTGCCGCTACTTAAATAAAAGCTATCAATGTTCGCTTTTAACGTATTATCGAGCTTAAAGTTTGAAGCAAATTCTAGTGGTACATCGTTAAGTAATCCGCTTAACTTTGTATTATCCATTTGTAGCTGCCACGCATCAGCTGCGGCATTATACGAGCCTTTAAACTGCCCTGAAATATCACTAGTGACAGCGTCAGTTAAGTACTGCGCTTTTAAGTTAGCAAGCGTGCCGTTAAAGCTAGCCTGTATTCCTTTTTGCCAATCAACATTGGCTTTTATAGTTGCACTGCTTTCGTTCGCTTTTATGCTTAGCGCTTGTAATGTTGCTTTGGTGAGACTGCCTTTTAATTGGGTCTTTAAGTCAACAGCTGGGTAAGCGCCTAGTTGGCTATTCGCCTGCAGGCTAAGCTGATAGTCGTCAGCATTACCTTGTGCGTTAAGGTTAACATTTCGTACTTTAAGCTCATTACTTTGTGCATCAATAAGCCACTGCTTAATTTTGCCATTTAACTCAAACGGGTAGTTTTTTTGCTTTAAATTTGCTGTTGCCGTTAAATTAAGTGGATATTGCCCCTGTGTTTCTAAATTTAAGTTTAGGTTTGATAAGTCGCCACCTAGCTCCAAGTTAGCTTGGTGTTCATCGCTTTGTAAAACAACACTCCCTTTTAAAGGTAAGCTTCCTGCAAGCTCAGCGTTAAGATGTGTATTGAGCTGCCACTGTTCATACTTTGCTGAGAATGACTCTAAATTAACAGCCGCATCTTCTACATTTAACCGCAGCGCTATATTTTCAATAACATGCTGGGCTTCGCCTTGTTCTATCGTAACTTCAGCTATTTCAAAGTCCTCAACGACTAAATCAAGTGGCGAAGTAAATTCTATATTAGGCAAAGCAGGTAGATGCGTTAAAGGCGCTTGAGCATTTTGCGCAGTTTGTGTTTTCGCGTCTTGTTCTTGCTCTTTTAAAGCAACCAGTATGGTAGGGATATTCAGGCTTTTAACCGTGAGCTTAGAGCCCTCTGCTTTTGCTGAGAGTTTAAAGTTATCCACACTTACGTTTGCGCTTGGATGCTCTAGAGTAAATTTGTTTATCGCAATATTTTTTACAGCAATATTAAAAGGTAAGCTGATTTTTTCAAGCGCCTCTGTCGGGGCTTCTTCTTGTGATTCTGCAGTTTTTGGTAACGTTAAATCTATAGATTTAGCACTTAAGTTATCTATACAAATCCCATCGCATTGCCACCAAAACAAATCAACTTTCAATTGTTGAGCATTAAAATCCAAGCCATTGCTAGTAAAGCGCACATTAAAGGCATCATTATAAATAAAACGGCCATCTTTAATTTCAATATGTAGGCCATCTACGGCTTTGTTTGCACTATAGGCAATAAATTGATTACCGGGTGCGGTAAATAACAAACAAAATAGTGCAACAACTAACGTGACAAAAATAGCACTTACGGCGGCTGTTATCTTTTTTAATACTGACATTAAATTTCTGGCCCTATGGTAATACTTAAACGTGTGCTTTTACTTTCTTTTGTTAATCCCCAAGCGTGATCTATACGCACAGGGCCAACGGGTGTTAAATAACGAAAACCAAAACCAGCGCCTACTTCAAAGTCATCAGAAAAATCATTCGTCGCAGTACCACCGTCAACAAATAAAGCCGCGCGCCAGTTTTGAGCAAACTGATAGTTGTACTCTATTGTACTGGTTAATAAGTATTTACCACCGATGAGGTCGCCATCATCATTTTCTGGCGATATTGATTGGTACGCAAAACCACGAACACTTTGATCGCCACCTGCGTAAAAACGCAGTGAGTAAGGTACGTTTTCAATATCATCAACTAGCATTGCACCTACATTTGCTTTTAAAAACACTAAATGCTTATCTACATAAGTACGTAACCATGCATGTTGCATTTGCACCCTAATCAAATTAGTACTCGAAAGTACATCATCTAAACCAAACTCAGCAGATATAAGCCACTGCTCGCCCCAATAAGGAGTCGTGCCGCCTTTTGATTTTTTGCGCGCGTAGCTAATGCCGGGCATTAACATTTCGGTGCTTTCTTCAGGCTCATCACCAATGCGATAAGTTTCTTGGTCGCGGCGTAAAAATGCAGTACGCACCCACTTATTTTCGGTCAACCATTGTCGCTGAACTTGCCCCGTGAGTATTTCACTGTAAGTGTCGTTTGTTAGTTCATCTTCTAACTTGTAGCCAACAGAGAAACGCCATAAATCATCATTAGGATCATCAACTGGAATTGTATAGGCCATGGAAATATCTTGCTGTTTTTGTGCCACATTTAGATTAGTTTCGAGGTAATGGCCGTCTTCTGTGATCCACGGTTTACTCCATTTAAAACGCACTTTGGGTCCTAAGTCAGTGCTATAGCCGCCACCAACTTCATAGCTATTAGCGGGCTTAGGGAGTACATCTACTTTAATAGGAACTTGGCTATTTTTACGTGCTGCAATGTCAGCATAAACACGCACGCTTGCGAAATAAGGGGTGCTTGATAGATCTAAATTATAATCAGCAATATGTGTTGATTTATAAGGTTGGCCCTGAGTAAAAGGCGCAAGCGAGCGTATGTATTTTTCAGCAGGCGTATTACTGGCAATTTTTATATCGCCAAACTGATATCTAACCCCAGTATCAATTACAAAAGTAATAACAGCACTATTTTTCTTAAGTGACACTTCTAATTTGCGCGCTGGCCACTTTGCATCAAAATAGCCAAGCTCCAATAGCATAGATTCTATTTTTTTATGAGCAGAGTCATATCTACCATGATTTAAAACATCACCTTGTTTTAAGTTGGTATTTTTAATTAATGCCTGTAATTGAGTATCATTTTGGCCATCGCCGTTTAGCGTAATATTAATTGCTTCTATGCGAGTTGCAGGACCTCGCTCAACTTTAACAATTAGCTCGCTGTCGTCTTTATCATAAATAACCTCGATGGTCGGGCTATAATAACCAAGTGCTTTAATGCTATTTTGTACTTGCTTTTGGGCATAACGACGAAGTGTACGGGTTGGTTTTTCACCAATTAATTGCTTGAGATAAAGGGCTACGTTATTTTCTAAATCACCACTTAACCCTTTAATTTCGTAATCTTCTATGACTTTTTCTGCCGCATAGCTATTTGTCGCAATTAAAGCGCTCACAACACATATGCAACGTAAAAACTTAATAAACAAGTAAATATCCTTACTTTTAATATCTTACATAAAACTGGCTGATTACACGCATATTAGCATAGCCATAATGAGCAACACATTAACTTAATGACAATCTAACGCGTAAATTTAACTTTGAATAAGCATCAGCATAATTAAAATTAGTACGCGTTAAGACAATATTTTAGTTACAATAGTGCCTACGAATAAAAAATTAATTTTAAATGAGTTTTTAATGCAATTCCCTGATGATGATAACGGCCAACTTTTAGCCGAAATAGCCGCTGCTGGCATTGATTTAAATAAAATGCACCAAGTCGATTTTTTTATTTTATTTGAACAAGAAGCCGATGCTGAAAAATTTGCTAAAGTAATAGTCTCTGATGCATTAGTTCAAAAGGCTGAGCTTGAAAAATGTAAAGACACTGGCGTTTGGGAAGTAATCACTCAAGTACAAATGGTGCCAGAGCACACCCTTTTAGGCCAAGCTGAGCAATACATTGAAAGCATTGCTAATAGCTTTAATGGATATGGTGACGGCTGGGGATTAATGGACGGTGAAGAAGCTTAATTGCCTTTTAGTCCAATGTACTCTATCAGTTAAGCTTAACGGCTTAACTGATTTGCCTTCCTAAAATTGCCTTTATAGTCAAATAGCTTATCAGCCACTTTCCAACCATACTTTTTGCTTTTTCGTGCAATAACAAAATCTGGTGGTACTAATTCAAATTGTGCGCTTACTACTTGCGCTGCAGTTTTAAAATTAATAGGTGTTTGTCCAAGTCCTACTCGTAGACCAAATTGCTTATTAAATATAAATTGCCCGCCTTTATTTGCGAGATTATATACCTCATCGCAACTTGCGCCACCTTCATCAAAATACGTTACTTTAATAAGTTCATCTTTAATTTGAGTAACCGACAACCCACTACATCGAAGCACAAGTGCGTCTTTTAAGTTTAATGCATTACGTAACTTATCATCAGGGTCGGCCATTACCGCGCCGCAATCATGGCATTGACGTGCCGCAATGTCATTTTGGGCGCCGCACTGCTCACATTCTTTAAACCTAAAACGATAATCGCACTGCTCTTTTGTACCTTCATCATCTTCTAACAGGCCTTGGCAACGCCTGCCAAAGTGCTCTATTACTTTGCCAGTGGAGTCTATTTTACCCCAAAATATATTCGCAAACCCACAACCTGGGCAAAGTACCTGCACAGGTTCATTATCACTATCGCCTTTTTTATCACCTACTTCTGGGTGAAATAAATTAAAACCATTGCCAGCATAATCTATTACTAAGCAATCCGTTTTTGATTCGGATAACCTTAAACCTCGCCCCACAATTTGTTGATATAAACTAACTGATTCTGTAGGTCTTAAAATAGCTATAAAGTCGACATGTGGCGCATCAAAGCCGGTTGTTAGTACCGATATATTAACTAGATATTTTAATTGCTTAGCTTTAAATTGCTTAATGATTTTATCGCGCTCAGTGTTTGGCGTATCACCTGTGATTAGTGCACTTTGATGAGCTGGCAAGTAGCTTAATATTTCCTGGGCATGCATTACCGTGGCGGCAAAAACCATAACCCCTTCGCGCTCTTCACTGTATTGAATTACTTGCTGTAATATAGCCTGCGTTGCGCGCTCACTGTTTTTTAAAAGCGCATTCATATCATCAGTCGTGTATTGCCCAAATGCATTACTATCTAAGGACGAAAAATCATAATGGCTAATCGCTGCATCAACTTCGTTTGGCGGCGTTAAATAATTATGTTTGATCATATACCTGAGCGGCAATTCAAAAATACAACTTTTAAACGGGCTTTCTTTAGTCCCTTTAACAAAGCCATGATAATGATGATGGTATATCCACCCCGTTCCTAGCCGATAAGGTGTTGCTGTTAAACCCAATACTTTTAACTGAGGGTTATATTCTTTTAAACTGTTTATTACTTTACCGTACTGACTTTTTTTATCCCCATTCACCCTGTGGCATTCATCAATAATAAGTAACGAATAATGCTCATTTAATTTATTTAAATTACGAGAAAGTGATTGCACACTAGCAAACGTTACTTGATGGTTTAATGACTTTTCTTTTAAACCTGCTGAAAATATACTCGCCTCTAAACCAAAGCTTTTATATTTTTGCGAATTTTGCTCTACCAACTCTTTTACATGAGCAAGCACTAATATTTTTTGCTTAGCTATACGCGCAAGTTCAGCAATAACCAAACTCTTACCTGCGCCGGTTGGTAGTACAATAACGGCAGGATCATTACTCTTTCTAAAGTGTAAAACGGTGCGCTCTACGGCTTCTTGTTGGTAAGGTCTTAGTTTATAGCTCATGGGAAAACAAATAGATTTTAATAAGGGGATTTTAGCAAATTACTGCTATGACATTTAGACTTTAATTATATTTTATTGAGAGGTAAACATCGAGTAGGGTGAGGCTTATGCCTCATCCCTCTCACAGAACCGTACGTACGGACCTCGTATACGGCTCCTGTACCCTTCACATTTTATCAACTTATTTCCTAAACGCTGATAAAGCAAGCCATCCCGTATTCACTTTTTCTATTGGATATAAACCAAGCTCCTCAAACCATTGGTTTGGCATCGATACACAAGATAAAGGGCTTAGTGAGTTACGCCACGAGTTCATCTTTATGAACTTAAACGGTGGCTTTTTCCCTAACTGCTTTAGTCGTCGATGTAGCCTTGATGGCTTCTTCCACAACCTCAGCTGTATTGCCCTTAGTCTTCGTCTGATCCAACCTGCCAAGGCTTTTAGCTCTCGCTTACAATTGGCTATACTAAAATAATTTACAAAACCGCGCAC
>NZ_AUTL01000078.1:0-2541 GCF_000498015.1 Pseudoalteromonas sp. TAE79 | reverse complement strand
GTGCGCGGTTTTGTAAATTATTTTAGTATAGCCAATTGTAAGCGAGAGCTAAAAGCCTTGGCAGGTTGGATCAGACGAAGACTAAGGGCAATACAGCTGAGGTTGTGGAAGAAGCCATCAAGGCTACATCGACGACTAAAGCAGTTAGGGAAAAAGCCACCGTTTAAGTTCATAAAGATGAACTCGTGGCGTAACTCACTAAGCCCTTTATCTTGTGTATCGATGCCAAACCAATGGTTTGAGGAGCTTGGTTTATATCCAATAGAAAAAGTGAATACGGGATGGCTTGCTTTATCAGCGTTTAGGAAATAAGTTGATAAAATGTGAAGGGTACAGGAGCCGTATACGAGGTCCGTACGTACGGTTCTGTGAGAGGGATGAGGCATAAGCCTCACCCTACTCGATGTTTTTTATTGCTAACTTCACGTATAATCAAGTGATTCAAACTCAGGAATTAAACTTTATGAATGTTGGTATTATTGGCGCAATGGAGCCAGAAGTTAAAATTTTACGTGAAGCTATGCAAAACCCACAAATTTTAACTAAAGCAGGTTTCACTTTTTATACTGGCGAGTTGGCTGGTAACACGGTGACACTTGTTCAATCTGGTATTGGTAAAGTCGCATCAACTATTGCAACTACCTTACTGATCGATAACTTCAAACCTGATTGCATAATTAACACAGGCTCAGCCGGTGGATTCGATCCTTCTCTTAGTGTAGGCGATGTAGTAATTTCGTCAGAAGTACGTCACCACGATGTAGACGTAACTGCTTTTGGCTACGAAATTGGCCAAGTACCACAAATGCCGGCAGGCTTTGCAGCACACCCTAAATTAGTTGAAGCAGCACAGCAAACTATCGAACAAATCAGTGATGTTAAAACACTCGTTGGCTTAATTTGTACTGGTGACACATTTATGTGTGACCCTATACGCATTGATAAAGCACGTAGTGATTTTCCTACAATGCTTGCTGTTGAAATGGAAGGCGCTTCAATTGCACAAACGTGTTTTACGCTAAACACACCATTTGTTGTAATTCGCTCAATGTCTGATATTGCTGGTAAAGAGTCACCACAATCATTTGAAGAATACCTAGAAACAGCATCAATCAACTCATCTAAAATGGTTGTTGCACTTTTAGAAAAGCTTACAGCAGTATCTCTGTAAATGCTTAGCAATATTGTTCAAAATCACTTGGACTTTATTGCCTTTATACTAGCGCTCCTTGCTGAGCGCTTTATTCCCCTTATTAGCTGGTATCATCCTAATACGGCGTTAAATGCTGTTTTTAGTGCTATTGGCAAACGTATATACAAAAGCAAAGAACCTAAAAGCTATCAATATTTGGCAGCTATCCTCGCAAGCTCACTTATTTTAAGTGTTATTCTCATTATTGTAGTGTTACTACTCGAGTTTGCTTTTTATCCTGAATTACTCGCTGGCCTTATTTTATATTTATGCCTAGAAAGTAAGAGCATTGATAAAAAAGCACTTCGCATTGCAAAGCTAACTAAACAAAATCAAAAATCCACAGCACGCGAATTACTAAAACCACTGCTTGCCCGTGAAGTTAATAGACTTTCATCTGCTGGTATTATCAAAGCATTAATTGAGAGCTTAATACTGCGCACCGCTCGATACTATTTCGTAGTCATATTTATATTTTTAGCATTTGGTCCTATTGCTGCCCTTGCCTATCGGTTACTTACCTTAATACAACAAGCCTGGCGTAGTGATATCCCCCCAAATAGTTACTTTTTAAAACCGCTTAAAACACTCTTGTTTATTATTGAATATATTCCCATGCGCTTACTCGCTTTAACTATTGCAGCAAGTCGAGCAAGCAAACAAAGCATGCATTATATAAAGCATTATGGCAGGCATTTTTATCAAACAAATACAGGCTGGCTCTTAAGCACATGTTCTGCATCGCTTGGCGTGCAGCTGGGCGGACCAGCTGTTTATTTTGGAACTCGCTTTAATAAAATGCGTATTGGTACTGATAGACTACCTACACCCGAGGATGTACCTGTAATAATTAATAGGTTAAATCAGGCCCGTGTATTTTGGTTGTTAGTAATAGCCAGCATTGAAATATTAAAATTGATTTAAAGGGCTCAAAATACGAGCACATCGAGTAGGGTGAGGCTTATGCCTCATCCCTCTCACAGAACCGTACGTACGGACCTCGTATACGGCTCCTGTACCCTTCACATTTTATCAACTTATTTCCTAAACGCTGATAAAGCAAGCCATCCCGTATTCACTTTTTCTATTGGATATAAACCAAGCTCCTCAAACCATTGGTTTGGCATCGATACACAAGATAAAGGGCTTAGTGAGTTACGCCACGAGTTCATCTTTATGAACTTAAACGGTGGCTTTTTCCCTAACTGCTTTAGTCGTCGATGTAGCCTTGATGGCTTCTTCCACAACCTCAGCTGTATTGCCCTTAGTCTTCGTCTGATCCAACCTGCCAAGGCTTTTAGCTCTCGCTTACAATTGGCTATACTAAAATAATTTACAAAACCGCGCAC
>NZ_AUTL01000077.1:0-6114 GCF_000498015.1 Pseudoalteromonas sp. TAE79 | reverse complement strand
TCGGTACTTTTTGGTTTAGGCTGGGGTTTAAGTGGTATATGCCCAGGCCCGGGTTTGGTTCAATTGGTATCTCTTAAAATGGAGTTTTTATTGTTTTTTGCAGCCGTGCTAGGCGGTATGTGGTTAGCCAAAAAAGTATAATATTTGCTGCCGACTAAACTCGGCAGCTACTTTTACCCAAACAAAGGTACATAACTTGCTGCAATATATATAAAACTATATTGAACAGGTTTAAGTTATGCTAAATAAAGCGCTGGAATTTTCTAACAGCACACCTTGGTTAAGCGCAGCGTCCTCCCTTTTACTTATAGCTATACTACTGTTTTTAATTCGTTTTTTTGTAATGTACTGGCTAAAAAAATGGACTTCAAAAACCAAATTTATATTCGATACTTTACTAATAGAGTCAATATCTAAGCCGCTAACACTGTGCACAATTATTGTGCTACTCACCATTTTAGAGCACGACACTTTCATTATTAGTACTTCTATTTCTCAACAGATCCCTTTTAATAGCATTAATATTGTATTAGCTCTGCTTGCACTTATTATGTTTTTAGACCGCTTTATTATTGGCACTATTAATTACTATGGTAAACAATCTGCCGTGGTTTTTAATTCAAAAAGCATAATTAAAGGCGTGATACGCGTTACATTATCGTCAGTGGGATTACTGGTTTTAATGGGCACGTTAGGTATTTCTATTACGCCCATTATTGCCTCGTTAGGTATTACATCACTAGCTGTTGCCCTTGCTTTGCAACCTACCCTCGAAAACTTTTTTTCTGGCGTGCAGTTAGTAATAGATAAACCTATAAGGGTGGGTGATTTTATTGAGCTTGAATCTAAGGAGCAAGGCTTTGTTGATCATATAGGCTGGCGATCTACATGGGTTAAAATGCTACCCAACAATATGATTATTATACCTAATAGCCAATTATCTAAATCGCGTATTATTAATTACTTTTACCCTGAAAAAGAGCTAAGCGTGCCTGTTGATATAAGTGTGCATTACGATTCAGATTTAGAATTTGTTGAACAAGTAACACTTGAAGTGGCTCGTGAAATACTTATTTCACACGAATGGGGCGTTGATGATTACAATACCTTTGTGGTTTTTCATACCTTTGATAGATCAAGCATTAACTTTACGGTAATGCTTAGAGCTAAAGAATACTTTAATCGCTTTTGGGTTAAATCTGCTTTTATAAAAGCCCTGAATAAACGCTATAAAAAAGAAGGTATTGTAATCCCCTTCCCTATTACGGCTATTAACACGACTCAAGAAGCTGCTAAATTTAATAGTGATAAAAAAGTGCAAGGCGACACTTAAAAAAAGCGCGAGTGACTCTCGCGCTAATTAAGTATTAAAACTTGTAGGTTATTTGCCCAATAATTTCACGAGGGCTGCCAGGAAAGTGGCCGTTTTGCTCACTAAATCCACTAACCGCGTATTCTTTATCAAACAGGTTATTAATATTTACACTCAGTAATACGTCGTCAAAGCGACTCGTCCAGCTCATATCAAATACGGTAAATGGTTTTACTTTTTGACCACTTGTACTAAGTTGCTCACTTACGTAATTTGCACCAAATGCAATTGATGAGTCAATTGAATCAATAGCGTAGCGAGTCCATAAACCTGCCTGGTGGCGTGGTGCATTAGCAAAGCGCGAACCGTCTCCAAATGTATTTGAAAGCGTATCACCCGTTACGCCGTCTACCACTTGTGTATCGTTGTATGCGTAGTTAGCCGTTACGGTCCAGTGCGCTGATAAATCACCGACTAAAGTTGTTTCAAATCCTCGGCTTTCTACTTCACCTATATTTAAAAGTGCAGCAATGCCATCCCCCGCTCCCGTATCGTCAGGGTTGCTCATTACCACGTTTTCTTTATTAATTTGGTAAATTGCAAAGGTGCTCATTATTTTGCCGTCGAGCCATTGGTTTTTCATACCCAGCTCGGTTTGCTTACCGGTTTCTGGTTCTAAATTACCTTCGTCTTCTACATCTTCTTGGTCCGCTGATGATGTAGGGTTAAAGCTCTCTGAGTAGTTAATATATACCGATGTGTTTTCTACTGGCTGATAAGTAACAGCAACGCGCGGCGTTATATCGTTATCTGAGTAACTAAAACCAGTTTCTTGATTAAACTCTTTAAAATGGTCATAGCGCAAACCTGCAATTATTGTCCACTGCTCGCCTATGCTAATTACGTCTTGCGCGTATACACCAAATCGGTCGGTATCTACGCCATCGCGGTTCATGTCGGTAAGGTTATAAGTACTTGGATCGGTTTCACCGTAGTTTAAATTAAAAATATTTAAATTAGCGACGCCATCGGCCTCATATCGAGCACGAAAGTAGTCATATTCGGTATCAACGGTGTGGTAATCACCACCAAATAAAAACTGATGTGTTAATTGTCCTTGTCCAAAGTTATAAACAAAGTCGGTGGTTACACTTGCCTCTTTATTGGCACGAAATTGCTTACGGTATTCACGCTTAATCGTCTCGTCATCGATATTGGCTACGCCATCACCATTTACATCTACCCAGCTTTGCGACTCATGGTAGGCTTGGTCTCGCTCGTTATCCATGTAACGAAACGTAGTACTTAACGAAAAATCATCATTAAAATAATGGCTAAGTTCTGCTTGAAGCACCAAAGCTTCCATATTTTGATAATCAAACGACTCATTGGCGTTATAACTTGGGTCAACTAAAAAGTTGCCGTTGTCATCTACCGGTACGCCACGTAAGCGGTTTCCGCCTAGGTCTTGTTTAATGTAGTCAACACTTGTGGTTAGGGTTGTTGAATCACTTAAATCAAATAACAATCCACCCGTCAGCTCGGTGTTTTTTGAGTCTGCATTGTTACGAAAGCTGTCTTGCTCTTCATAAAAACCACCCAATCTATAAGCCATTGTATCGCTTAAACCACCGGTCATATCGAGTGATGCGCCACGCGTGTTGTAGTTACCCAAGATGAGCTTTAATTCGCGCTTTTCTAGGTAGCTTGGTTTTTTGGTTACGTAATTAATCATCCCACCAGGTTCGCCACCGCCATATAAAGCTGAGGCTGGGCCTTTTAATACTTCAACACGTTCAACATTAAATAACTGCGGTACACCAAAGCCTGAGTACGGGTCGCCGCGCACACCATCGTAAAATACATTGGCATCATCTCTAAAACCACGAAAAGTTACGCCTGAGTAGCTATATTCACTTACGCCAGCAATTGAGCGGTATAAGTCGGTAATGTCACGAGCCGCTTGGTCAATTATAAGTTGCTCTGTTAAAACCTGAGCCGATTGCGGAAGTTTAATAAGATCTAAATTAGTTTTAGTACCAATTTTACTCTCAGTTTCTAGGTAAAATTGCTGAGCACGGCCTGTTACTTCAATTGTTTCAATTTTGTCGCTTTGCTTGGCCAATGTCATTTGAGAAAAAGCAGATAAAGACACGGCAATACTTAATGCCAAGTAATTAGGGTTAAACATGATAGTTCCTGAGAGAAGTGTAGGTAGTTAACAAGCTAAATGATAACTCTTATCATTGTTATAATCAACGCAAATAAAAGTTTAACACTCCTTAATATTAGAATTAAAAGCACCTAAAACAGGGGTTTACTCACGAATTAATCAAGCGGTAATTAATAAAATAAACAGCATAACTAGAATATTAAATTGATATAATATAACATACCGAAAACTGTAAATTAGTAAGTTCTCTAAATGATAAATAAACTGCCCGTCACAGTGTTTTCAGGCTTTTTAGGAGCCGGTAAAACAACCGTACTTAGCCATATTCTTAATAATAGACAAGGTAAAAAAGTTGCCGTTATAGTTAACGATATGAGCGATATAAATATCGACGCTGCAACAATTAAAAGTGGTGTATCGCTAGGTCACAGCGATGAAAAGCTAGTTGAAATGAGTAACGGCTGCATTTGCTGCACCTTACGTGAAGACTTGCTGATTGAAGTAGGAAAACTGGCCAAAGAAGGTCGTTTTGATTATCTCATTATTGAATCAACGGGTATATCTGAGCCCCTCCCAGTGGCCGAAACATTTACCTTTGCCGATGAAAACGGTAATTCTCTGGGTGATGTTGCCACTCTTGATACAATGGTAACAGTGGTTGATGCAGTTAATTTTTTAAACGATTACGAGCAAGCAAACGATCTGCAACAAACGGGTGAATCACTTGGTGAAGACGATGATCGCAGTGTAGCCGACTTACTTGTTGATCAAGTTGAATTTGCGACGTAATTTTAATAAGTAAAACTGATTTAATAACATCTGTTCAATTAAATAAACTTACTGCCATTTTAAATACACTTAATACTCAAGCCAAAATCATTCCTATTTCAAACGGCAATATTAATATAAATGAAGTACTCAACACCGGCCTATTTAACTTTGAGCGAGCTCAACAAGCTCCTGGTTGGCTTAAAGAAATGCGCGGTGAACATATCCCCGAAACCGAAGAGTATGGTATTAGCAGCTTTAATTACACAGCTCGGCGCCCCTTTGATCCTGAAAAGTTTTATAACTTTCTTCACAGTACAGAGCAATTTGGCAAGCTTATCCGCTCAAAAGGCTATTTTTGGCTAGCAACACGTCCATTATTTTGCGGGCAATGGAGCCAAGCAGGCGGTATTGCTCACTACGGATTTGCTGGTATGTTTTTTAAGGCCATCCCCCAACAAGAGTGGCCTACCGAGCCAGAACTGCTTGCTGATATTAATAATAAATGGGTAGAGCCTTTTGGTGACATGCGTCAAGAGCTTGTGTTTATTGGTCAATCGTTAGATCAACAAGCCATGATGAACGCGCTTAATAACTGCTTATTATCAGAAGACGCCGTACTTAAGGGTAAGGACTTTTGGAGAACCTATAACGACCCGTTTCCTATTTGGGAGGAAGAATAATGAACGCACTAGCCCCAATAACTGCGCAAATAAAACCTGCGGAACCGCAGTACCGAAAAGCAGCTAAAGAGTGTGATGCCAATGTATTGCCACAAATTTATAACCAAGACACTAACATTGTTATTTGGAAAAGAGACCTTGAGCAAACATTAACAAAAGCAGTTAATGCACTCATTGCCACCAGCGCATTAAAGCCAATAGAACTTGCTGTATCGCCCAATGACGCTTTTGATCAGTTAATAACTGCGCTTAAGGCAGAAGATAATAATCGTGATGAAGTTAATACACTTTGTGAAGACATTGCCTTACTTGTTGAAATGTTTTGCTGCCTGTTTGATTTAAAGCGCGCTGGGTTAAGGCTGAAAATATTAGATAAACCCATGTGTCCGCGTTTTCATGTAGACAAAATTCCGTGCCGGTTAGTTACTACCTACCAAGGCGTTGCTACGCAGTGGTTAAATCACAGCGATGTAAACCGCTCAAAGCTAGGTACGGGTAATTTAGGTAAACCAGATGAAGAGTCTGGTTTATTTGAAAACTTAAGTAATATTAATCAACTACAACAAGGTGATGTGGCACTGCTTAAAGGAGAATACTGGGATGACAACGAGGGTGCAGGTTTAGTCCATCGCTCGCCACCTGTGGCTGCAAATGAGCAACGCTTATTACTTACCCTGGATTTTATTTAATGCTTTTAAATTAATAATATACCTAATGTAATGGCGTCTCTTTTCAATAATTGGCCAACCCTTTTTAACACTCAAGGCTAATACATCGAGTAGGGTGAGGCTTATGCCTCATCCCTCTCACAGAACCGTACGTACGGACCTCGTATACGGCTCCTGTACCCTTCACATTTTATCAACTTATTTCCTAAACGCTGATAAAGCAAGCCATCCCGTATTCACTTTTTCTATTGGATATAAACCAAGCTCCTCAAACCATTGGTTTGGCATCGATACACAAGATAAAGGGCTTAGTGAGTTACGCCACGAGTTCATCTTTATGAACTTAAACGGTGGCTTTTTCCCTAACTGCTTTAGTCGTCGATGTAGCCTTGATGGCTTCTTCCACAACCTCAGCTGTATTGCCCTTAGTCTTCGTCTGATCCAACCTGCCAAGGCTTTTAGCTCTCGCTTACAATTGGCTATACTAAAATAATTTACAAAACCGCGCAC
>NZ_AUTL01000076.1:0-6726 GCF_000498015.1 Pseudoalteromonas sp. TAE79 | reverse complement strand
CGAACGGTGCTCGCAAAGACACAAAAATATCCAGTTAGGTATAAACGAAAAAACACCACTCGTTCTTAAACGAGTGGTGTTAAAGCATTGCTTGGCTTTTTTGTGTTTTGAACAGCTAAACAGTTATTTTTTTTACTACAAACTGCCCTTCAAATTCTGCAACCACGTTATCACCATCATAAATAGTAACAGGCACAATATAGGTTGCTTTACCGTCGGTTTCTAAATCGCTTAACTTGCCCTTACATGTTTGTATATCAACACAACCACGTGGGTCTGTAGTAAGCGGTTTTAAGTACTTAATGTTAGCATCGGCCAATACAATATTACCCTCAAATCCGGCTTCTTTAAGTGCTAAGTACGTAGCGCCCCAACCTGTTAGCGTGGCCAAGCTATAAATAGACCCTGCAAACATCGTGTTATGTAGGTTTAAGTTAGCGTCAAGGTCGGCGCTGGTTGTAAATTGCCAATCGGTATAGCTTTCTACCTTAATGCCCATCGCGTCACTAATTGGAATAGACTCACGCCATATATTTTGTAGTACTTGCGTCCAATTAGGGTGGCGGAACCAACCTGGCTCACATGGCTTTTGCTTTACCATTTTAAAGTGTTGAACATCGCCATACGCTAAATGCGCTTTTTCTTTTAGTTCATAACCGTGGCGCTTATAAAACTCAAGTGCTCGTTCGCGTGCAAACAATACAAGTTCACCGGCATTTTGAACCCATGCAATTTTTTCAAGCTCGTGCAGTAAGCGACTACCAATATGCTGGTTACGATTACCCTCTGCAACTGCCATATAACGCACTTGTGCTTGCTCATGATTGTTAAAGTGCAAACGTGCTACGCCTAGGACTTCACCTTCTTTATTTTTTATAAAGCGATGCTCAGAATCTTGTTCCATATCGTCTTGTTCAGAGCCACGAGGCTCGCCCCAAGGCGCGCGTAATACCTGCCAACGCAATTGATAATACGCTTGCCAATCTTCGCTACTTTGTGGGGTGCTTACCTGAAACATACATACTCCTGTTGTTATATAAGCCGCAAGTAAAAGTCAAAAAAGGCTACGGCCCTATACTAATCGTATTGGTTATCTACCAAGCTAGAAAAATAAAATAATTAAATTGATTGGTATTATTATGGCAAATACCATACTCCATCCTAAAAAAACTGCAAATACGACTTTGGTGATGCCTGCAAAATAACGTAAAAAATAATAGCAAAGGGCATTGCGCTTTAACGTTGCTAGTTTATGCTGAGAATATGACTGAAAAAATCAATTATATAAATTCACTGACTGGTTTGCTAAGCGATCGATTTATTGAAAATAGCCACAGCATTGGTCAGTTAATCTATTGGCATAAATGCAGTGGTGAGCACATTCAAGTACGTGAGCACGAGCAGTTACGCTGGTTACTTATTAACGACACCCTTCAATCTGTTATTGATTTAAATAATCCGAGCTTATTACTTTTTCCGCATTTATTGTACTTAGATAAGCATTGGCAAGCTCTTAAGCCGCCACAAAATGTGTTAGAACTTGGCCTTGGCGGTGGAGCAATTCGTAATTATCTACAACATAAATACCCTAAAGCACAAATAACATCGGTTGAAAAAAACGCCGATATTATTAATTGCTATACCCAGTTTTTTTCGTCAAATAAAAATGAGCAACTGCTTTGCGCCGATGCGCAACAGGTTTTAAAAAGTGCGCTAAATGTTGATTGGGTTATTCTAGATTTATTTAGCCAAATAGATGCACCTCGATTTTTATTTGAAGAGGCATTTTATAAAAAAATCTACTCGGCTTTAAATAACAACGGCGTGCTATTTATTAACTTTTTATCGCAGCATGAGTCGCAATTAAAGCAACTTCAGCAGCTGTTACTCGATGTATTTGGTTGTAACGTCAGCCCGCAAAAAATTACGGGCTATGTAAATCATATTGTCGTGATCACTAAAAAAGAGGCATAAAAATAGGCTTAAACAGATAAGTTAAACGTAACGGGCCCGTCGTTACACAAGCTTACTTGCATATCGGCACCAAACTCACCTGTGGCTATTGTAAGCCCCAACTCTTTAGCTTGAGCAACAAAGTACTCGTAAAGCTCATTAGCTTGGCTTGGCGTTGCCGCAGATGAAAAACTAGGGCGCATACCCTTTTTAGTGTCAGCCGCTAGCGTAAATTGCGAAACCACAAGTAACTCACCTTTAATATCTTTAAGGCTTAAGTTCATTTTGTCGTTTTCGTCAGTAAAAATACGATAATTACTTACTTTGTGTAAAAGCTTGTCGGACGTTTGCTTGTCGTCGTGTTTTTCAACACCTAATAGCAACAATATACCATTGCCAATTTCGCCTACTACTTGGTTATTAATTTCTACTTTGGCATGCTTTACACGCTGTATTAAACCTTGCATTTAAACTGTGTCCTTTATTGCTGGTTCATCATCTTCTAGTTCAAGCTCAGGTGTTTCTGGAATATCATTTGGGCTAATGCACGCTGTAAATTCAGCGCCAAGCAAAACAACTACCCACGACAAATACACCCATACAAACAAAATAGGAATGGTAGCTACTGCACCATAAATAACTTCGTACGAAGGAAAATGGCTAATATAAAGTGCAAACCCTTTTTTAGTCAGCTCAAATAAAAGTGCCGCAAAAAAAGCGCCAGGTATTGCCGCTCTAAACGACACGCGCGTATTAGGCACTAAGGTGTAGAGCATAATAAAGCCCACCATCGAAATCCCATACGGCAATAACTTTAACAAAAACCCGCTAAACCCAGGAATACCCTGATCAGCAAACGATACCAAAGATACAATATAAGAGGTAACACCAATACTCGCTCCGAGTAATACAGGCCCTAAGCTCAAAACCATCCAGTACACAGCAAATGAGATCATCATTGGGCGTTTTTTCTTAATTCGCCAAATTCGGTTTAAAGTGGCATCTACATTGCGTATTAACAGCAACGCAATGGCCGCTAAAAAACCAATACCAACCGCCGTCATTTGATTAGCATTGCCCGCAAAGGAGCTAATGTGCTCTCTAATAACATCGGTAGAGGTAGGGACAAAGTTGGTAAACAAAAAGCTCTCAATTTCCATGCGAGTAGATTCAAAGCCCGGAAAAGCCGAAAATATAGCAACACCCACCGCAATTAATGGCACTAACGACAGAAGTGTCACGTAAGCAAGGTAACCTGCATTAACCGTTATTTGATCGTCTATACAACGATTAAAATACTGCATCCACCAACCAGGCTGCTGGCGTATAAAGGACTTAACTTGCTGTTTGTAATGTGAGAGCTTATCATTCATACAATTGACTTGTGCTTATATAATTTTGATTATAATAACAATCAGCGCCATAATTTACAGCACTAACGCACGTAAACAGGAATTCAAATGAAAAAACAAACATTACTCAGTGTTTCAATGCTTGTAGTAACACTTACTTTAACTGGCTGCCAATCAGCTTATTACTCTGCAATGGAAAAAGTCGGTGTTCACAAACGCGATATTCTTATTGACCGCGTAGAAGAAACCAAAGACTCTCAAGAAGAGTCACAAGAAGAATTTAAATCGGCACTAGAGCGCTTAACGACTCTAATCGATTTTAATGGTGGCGAATTACAAGACACTTATAATCAGTTAAACGACGATTACGAGTCGAGCTTAAATGCCGCTAACGAAGTCTCAACTAATATCAATAAAGTAGAAGACGTGGCAGAAGCGCTGTTTGATGAGTGGGGCGATGAGTTAGAGCAGTACAAAAGCGCATCACTTAAACGTGAAAGCAGCAAAAAGCTAGCCGCGACTAAGCGTCAATTTGATCAGCTATTACGCTCAATGCGCAGCGCAGAGAGTAAAATGGAGCCAGTATTAACCTCGCTTCATGATAACGTTTTATACTTAAAGCATAACTTAAATGCACAAGCGGTATCGGCTATTAAAGGTGAATTCACTAACCTTAAGCGCGATATTCAATTGTTGATGAACGACATGAACAAATCGATTGCCGATTCAAACAAATTTATTGAACAAATGAATAGCGCTGGCTAATCATTTGTTACTTTAACAAGCCTGCTTAATTGCAGGCTTTTTTATGTTAAAGGCATGCTAAAAGGAATTAACAATGAAAAGCTTTTTAATCATAACAATGCTTTTATGCTTACTCACTGCCTGCGGTGCACCTAATAATATTAACCGTATTACTAGCCCCGACTCAGTTATAGTTATTAACGATAAAAACGGCCGTTATAAAAATTTATACACAGGTGAAAAAACATATCCTACTACCTGTACTGAAAACTGCTACCCAGCCCACCCAGACTTACTATGCAAAACCGGCAGCGAAAACTGCCAGTACCAAGGCCAGCAAACTAAACCACAACTTAGCACTGGCTATACAGTACGCTGGCTTGGTCACGCTAGTTTTGTAATTAACACCCCAAATGGTCAAAATGTGCTGTTTGATCCGGTAAAAAATCAGTTTGATTCTCCAGTCGCACTTGGCTTTAAACTCAGCGGTGGCATTTATCGTAAAGCAGGCGCTTGGCCTAGTGAGCAAGAACTGGAAAATATTGATGCGGTAATGTATTCGCATATTCATTACGATCATTTTAATAAAGCCGACATACAAAGCATTGGCAATAAACCTCGCTATTTAACACCACTCGGGATGGCCGACAACTTCCCTACCGGCGGTTTTAATATTAGCGAAATGCCGTGGTACTCAACAACCAACATTGACGACTTAGTTATTAACGCCCTGCCAGCTCATCATTTTAGCGCTCGCGTATTAGTGCCCTTTCTTTACGAAGATAACAATAAAGACTTATGGAATGGCTGGCTGCTTGAACAAAACGGTAGCACCTTATTTTTTGCAGGCGATACAGGCTACTCAAAACACTTTAAAGACATACAGCAAAAATATGGCGATATAGATGTATGCTTAATCCCAATCGCTTCTTACTACAGTAAAGAAAGTGGTAAATTTTATCGTTACGTTCACACCACACCAGAAGACGCGCTCAACGCAGCACAAGAGCTTAACTGCAAAGTAATGATACCGTGGGGATACGGTAACTCAAGTTGGAAAATGGGCGACCACAGCAGTCATTCAGCCCTGCTGCGCTTATTGCATATGTACAATAAAATGGATTCAAAAGTACCGCCGTATATTTTAAACGAAGGCGAAAGTATTTCACTGTAATTATTTACTTAGCTGTTTTAAGATTGTTATTACATTAAGACAAATCGACAATAAAATTGAGAGATTAATGAAGAAATTAGCACTCGCCTTAAGCTTTTTATTAAGCACGCCAGCAATGGCTATTGATGTTGAACATACATCAACTCCAATTACTATTGATGGCGTATCAGAAAGCGCATGGGATAAAGCCGCTTGGCACGACATGCCTTATCTAATGGATGGCACACTGCCATCAAACGATGCCGACTTTAAAGGGCGTTATCGCTTATTGTGGGATCAAAACTATTTATACCTACAAGCCGATATTGTGGATGATGTTCTAATAGATAAACACGCAGATCCAACCTATAAATATTGGGATGACGATGCGCTTGAAGTATTTATTGATAGCGATGCATCGGGCGGTAATCATCAATTTAATCACACCGCTTTGGCGTACCATATTGGCCTTGATAACCAAGCTGCCGATTACGGACCTGATAAAAAAGCTCATTTGTATACTGACCACCTAGTTAGTAACTGGAAGCGCAACACCACCGCGCCCTTTAACATTACCTGGGAAGTAGCAATAAAACTCTACCCTAATGATTATAAAGAAGGGGCTAAAAACACCCCAATTACACTTAGCGAAAAGCAAATAATCGGGTTTATGTTAGCGTATTGCGATAACGATGGCAGTGACGTGCGCGAGCACTTTATGGGCTCACATGAAGTACAACCAGTAAATGGCGACAGAAATCGTGGTTTTATAGATGCCGACGTATTTGGCAAAATAACCCTACTTCCTAAAAAGTAAGTTACTACCAATAAAATAATTGAACATGTATGTTGGGTTGAGCGAAGCGAGACCCAACGACCCCCCACCAACAAACACAGATACTTTGCATTATCGGCTGTTTCAGCTCTCTCTTTCTCTTCTCATTCCCTTCTCCTTGTGCAAAAGATCTTTAAGTAAATTATTCACAAAGAGGTTAAGAGGCGCTGCGCTTTTAGAGGTAAATATATTATGGAAATTTCATCTCAAAACAGTAGTCATATAATTTTGAACTAAATACTTTCAACTGACGACTATAGCTAACAGCTCTTATTTTCATCCACATCGAGTAGGGTGAGGCTTATGCCTCATCCCTCTCACAGAACCGTACGTACGGACCTCGTATACGGCTCCTGTACCCTTCACATTTTATCAACTTATTTCCTAAACGCTGATAAAGCAAGCCATCCCGTATTCACTTTTTCTATTGGATATAAACCAAGCTCCTCAAACCATTGGTTTGGCATCGATACACAAGATAAAGGGCTTAGTGAGTTACGCCACGAGTTCATCTTTATGAACTTAAACGGTGGCTTTTTCCCTAACTGCTTTAGTCGTCGATGTAGCCTTGATGGCTTCTTCCACAACCTCAGCTGTATTGCCCTTAGTCTTCGTCTGATCCAACCTGCCAAGGCTTTTAGCTCTCGCTTACAATTGGCTATACTAAAATAATTTACAAAACCGCGCAC
>NZ_AUTL01000075.1:0-3357 GCF_000498015.1 Pseudoalteromonas sp. TAE79 | reverse complement strand
CGTAACAGCCGTGATGCAGGTCCTATGGATACTTACCGTATCGAAGTAGGTCGTGAACATGGTGTTCAGGTTAAAAATATTGTTGGCGCTATCGCTAACGAAGCTGACATCTCAAGCAAGTTTATTGGTGATATTCGTCTACACGACAATCACAGCACGGTTCAATTACCGCAAAACATGCCTAAAGATGTACTTGATCACTTCCAAAAAGTGTTTATTTGTAAACGCCCTATGGGCTTAACAATTACAACTGATCAAGGTCCTGCTGAACCACGTGGCGAACGCTCTGAACGTCCAGCTGGTGATAAGAAACGCAGCTTTAATAAAGATGACGGCGCACGCGGTGATAAGCGCAGCGGTCCTCGTAAAGAACGTCGCCCTGTAAGCTTCACAGCTAAATAAGCAACGACTCTTTAATAAAAAAACCTTGCCACGAAAGTGACAAGGTTTTTTTGTTTTTAAGCTGCTGCTACAGTGAAAACAAAGTAAACTTTCGCGTCAATTCAATAGCGGCTTGAGATAGTTTTTTTAGCCTGAGTTCGGGTTGCTTAATGCCTATAAATACATTTCTCTGATTTTTAAAATAACAAAAATTCTGTAAACTAGACAAAGGCTATAGTTCACGGACGAATTAAAAATTGAAAAAGATTTACGACAACTTGCTCTTTGTAGCAATAGTACTCCCCATTTTATTATGCATCACTATACCTATTTTAATGGACTTTACAGATCCACCATTCATCTCAAATGAACTATACGACGCTGTTTTCTTTATAACCCTCCCTATTATCTGTTGTGCACTATTTATCTATTTAAATATACTTATATTCAATAAATATAAACGCTGCAGTAAATATAGAGAATCACTTAAATACAATTTCTCAGATACTAAAATAAAATTAGCATCCATTTTCATGTACCCATTATCCCCTTTATTAATCTTTGGAATACTCTATGTTTTTATCTCTGATCCTATTAAATTATGGGCTTACTACACACAAGGCGACTATTGGTATAAAGAATACATCCTGACCGATGTACAAGAGTGTGGCACTGAGTATGAAGATAGCTGTACTCGTTTATACTTCAAAGACCCTAAAACGAATAAGATTCATGATTTTAGGTGGTATGACGATAAGTCTACAATAATGAACAACAAAAATAATTATGTGTATATTGTTGGAGAGGCCAGCTTATTTGGCTATATAGTGAGAGATTTAGAAAGATAACTTAGACTTACTTTTACATTACAGGACTTTTATTTAAAAACCTCACTCAAGTGAGTGAGGTTCATAAAGGTTTAAGCTAAGGCAATGCTGGATAAATGTAGCTTGCATCTAAACCTAAAGGAATACCAAGTGCCCAATAACCTAATAAAAAGATACTCCAGCCAATCATAAAGGCAATTGAGTACGGCAGCATAATAGCAATTAAAGTGCCTATACCGGTGCCTTTGACATACTTTTGACAGTACACCACCACTAATGGGAAGTATGGCATTAACGGTGTAATAATATTAGAGCTTGAGTCACCTACACGATAAGCGGCTTGAGTTAAGTCTGGCGAAATGCCAAGTTGCATTAACATCGGTACAAAAATGGGGCCAAGTAACGCCCATTTTGCTGAACTTGAACCTACAAACAAGTTAACAAAGCCAGTTAAAAAGATAATGCCTACAACCGTTACTGCACTTGGCAATTCCATCGCCTTTAATAACTGCGCACCTTCAATTGCGAGCAGTGCACCTAAATTTGATTTACTAAATGCAGCAATAAATAGCGAACAGAAAAACGCCATGACGATATAATATGCCATGCCGCTCATCGCTTTACTCATAGCATCAATCATATCTTTTGAAGTTTTAAAGGTACCTACCGTAAAACCATATACAGTGCCTGGGATCCAAAAAAGTAAAAATATTAGAGGTACAATTGATTGCATTAAAGGAGAGCTGAAATTAGTAAGGGATCCGTCACTACTGCGCATTGCAGAATCGTCTGGAGCAGAGACAAATGCTAATAACGCAAGTCCTGCAATCATTACTGTACTGGCTATATAAAAGGCACGTTTTTCATCACTACGTGCATCTTCAAATACAGGTAAATCTTCTTTAGCGCCATCAACCGCGGTTTTTTGTAAACGTGGTTCAATAATTTTATCGGTAATGTACCAGCCTAATGCCACAATAAATAAGCTAGATGCTGAAGCAAATGCCCAGTTATTTAACGGGTTAATTGTCATTGCAGGATTAATTATTTGCGCCGCACTTTGGGTAAAGCTTTGTAGCAATGGATCAATCCCTGATGGAATAAAGTTAGCCCCAAAACCACCACTCACACCAGCAAATGCAGCTGCAATACCCGCAAGCGGATGGCGTCCTGCAGCATAAAATATAACACCGGCAAGTGGAATAACTAATACATAACCTGCGTCAGTAGCGGTATGGCTCACAATGGCTACTAAAATGATTGAAGGCGTTAATAGCTTTTTAGGAGTAACTTTAAGCATTAACTTAAGACCGGTATTAATGAAGCCCGAATGCTCTGCAACACCTACACCTAACATAGCTACTAAAACGACACCTAAGGGAGCGAAGCCGGTAAAGGTTTTTACCATAGAGGATAAAAAAGTAGCGAGCGAATCACTTGCCAGCATATTATTAATAATAATCGCTTCACCGGTACGTGGGTCTATTGCATCAAAGCTTACGCCTGAAAACCACCACGACAAAAACCAAATTAATAACATTGCAAACAGAAATATTACGGCTGGATCTGGAAGCTTATTGCCAACCCGCTCAACAAAATTTAAAAAACGCGCAACAACCCCTGAAGGTAAAGCGTCTTGATTATTACTCATTCTTATTGTTCCTAAGTTTATTTTTAGTAACAATATCGCATAAAAACAAAACAGTAAATTAACATGAAAATCTACTTTAAAAGTTTTGGGCACATCGAGTAGGGTGAGGCTTATGCCTCATCCCTCTCACAGAACCGTACGTACGGACCTCGTATACGGCTCCTGTACCCTTCACATTTTATCAACTTATTTCCTAAACGCTGATAAAGCAAGCCATCCCGTATTCACTTTTTCTATTGGATATAAACCAAGCTCCTCAAACCATTGGTTTGGCATCGATACACAAGATAAAGGGCTTAGTGAGTTACGCCACGAGTTCATCTTTATGAACTTAAACGGTGGCTTTTTCCCTAACTGCTTTAGTCGTCGATGTAGCCTTGATGGCTTCTTCCACAACCTCAGCTGTATTGCCCTTAGTCTTCGTCTGATCCAACCTGCCAAGGCTTTTAGCTCTCGCTTACAATTGGCTATACTAAAATAATTTACAAAACCGCGCAC
>NZ_AUTL01000074.1:0-17301 GCF_000498015.1 Pseudoalteromonas sp. TAE79 | reverse complement strand
TAATGCCAGTCAGTTAAGCTGACTGGCATCTTTCTTTTTATGGGGATACTTAGATGGTTTTGGCTTAACCCATCGGGGATATCTTCTATCTTCTCGTCTAGCTGGAAGCTTAAATAAGACCAGTGTATCGAGTAAGTGCTGCCAGTGTATTGGAATGTTCCCTGGGCTCATTATAGATACTGACGAGAAATACTGAATGACAGCCATCGAACTGCTAGAGAAACTAAGCTGGTTAGGCCATATCCCTGTGACTGTCGCCGCCATCGTCATTATTCTTCGTATTAAATTATAGGCGAGTAACACGGCCCATAGCTCCTGACGCACCATGTCTGGACGCTTACTTCTTAAATGGTATGCGCTATCAAGCATGGTTTGTTTGATTTCTCTAAACCCAAGTTCTATCTCCCAACGATGACAATATAATTCAACAATTTCATTACCTGGATAACGCAATCTATCCGTCATCGAGGTTAATATACGGTAGCTTTTGCCCTTTATTGTTTTGCTGATTAATCTCGCTTTAATCGTTTCAGGAACATCGGGAAAGTTTTTTTGTGCATGCTTTGTTGTTTTCAATTCAATGATATGGTCATTTTTACCCGCGCTGGAGATGATTTCATACTGTAAGTCGGGCCTTGCTGGTATCAACCAGTGCCTCATCTCCCCAGTTTGGTGCCAACGGTTTAACAGGCCTAAAGAATAATATCCTTTATCAAACATAGTCAGTGAATTATCTGGTGTACGTTCAATTAAACGCTCAGCTAATTTCATCTCGTTGGTTTTATAGTTATCAAACTCGCTACTGAGAAGTTGATGGCTGGTCAATTCCATATGACAGACCATGCGTATTTGAGGAAAGGCTGTATCACCGTATTGGTTGCTACCTGAAGAGAAGGCTTTACGATTATCAGGCGTGTCGGCTGTTCGCCACACAACACCGTCAACAGCTAATAGGTTCAAACCATTCCATGTTTCGAATGACTGTTGCTTATACATTGATTGAGCAGATTTATTGAAAACGTGTTTAACGGAATCATCACCTAACCTTTGTCTCGCCTGTACCATCGCACTTGGAGCAACGAGTGGGTTCTTGCCAGGTAACATGATATCTAGCTTATTAGCGATATTCCAAACTGATTCTTTTCGAAACAATGCCATGCCAATAACTGACCACAAAACGGCTTCAAGCGGTAATCTTCGCTTACGAACGGTTGCAATCCCTGCTTGTTGAAAACCTTGTTCAATGATTTCAGGGTCAAGAATTTCTGATAATTTTTCAAAGGTATGGTATCGGCTGCTTTCTTCAAGTGTTGCTTGCAGTGCTTGTTCTATATTCACAAAAAATCCGTAGTTAGTTTCCTAACTACGGATTTTGCATGATCGTTTGGATCGGTCAACCGGTCATTTTCTTAACTGATCGGCATTAGTCTATTTAGGCTCTTTTTTTGTGCCTAAATTTGTACAGTAATTGTTTTCACACCCCGATGATAGTGTTAATCTGCAAAATAGATTTAGTCATTTTAATGCGCATACAGGAAGGGATTTATGCAAGCCGAACAAGTTGAAATCGCACAATTTTTAGCACAACATCCTCCTTTTGATGACTTACCTCAAAAAGCGCTTAATGAGCTAGCTCAACAAGTAGAAGTTGCTTATTTTAGAGCAAAAACAGACATTTTAAGTTTTGGACAAGACATATCTGATTTGTATGTGATTAGAAGTGGTTCTGTAGAAATGTATCGCCGAAATGGTGAGCTATACAATCGTTTGGCCATTGCAGGAATATTTGGTCAAATGGGTTTATTGATGAACCGTAAGGTGCGTTTTCCTGCAACTGCTCTTGAAGATACGTTAGTTTATTGTATAAATGTCGAGCTATTTAATCGTTACTGTGATGAGTTTGATGCGTTTGCTGATTACTTTGAAACAGATGGTAACGTGCGTTTACATCAAGCTATTGTTGAACAAGCTGATGGCAATGACCTTACAACCGCTAAAGTAAAATCATTAATTCACAGAGATGTAGTCACCGTAGATGCAACATCTACAATACAAGATATCGCTAAATTAATGACCGAAGAGGCTGTATCGTCAGTTTTGGTAACCGATGTAAATAAACCAATAAACGACGATCCTGAGGAAGATGATGGACAAGTCGTTGGCATAATAACCGATAGGGATTTACGCTCAAAAGTAGTGGCTAAAGGGCTTGATTTTAACACACAAGCAAAAGAGATTATGTCTACTAACTTAGTGCTTTTAGATGCTAATGACTATATTTTTGAAGCGGTACTGGCCATGCTCAGAGATAATCTCCATCATTTACCCGTAGTACAAAAAAGACGTCCTATAGGAGTTATCTCGCTCTCTGATATTTTACGTTACGAATCGCAAAGCAGCTTATTACTTGTACGCGGCATACTTGCTCAACAAACAATTGAGGATTTAGCGCATTATGCACGCCAATTACCCAATGTATTTGTCCGTATGGTTAACGAAGATGCAAATTCACACATGATTGGTACTGCCATGGCCGTTATCGGACGTACTTTTAAACAAAGATTACTGGTATTAGCTGAAGAAAAGTTTGGTCCACCTCCCGTTCCTTATTGTTTTATTGCACTGGGCTCAATGGCTCGCGACGAGCAACTTATTGTAACTGATCAAGATAACGCACTAATTTTAGATGACAGTTACGACGATGAAAAACATAACGCGTACTTTCAAAATATTGCCGATTTTGTGTGTGATGGCTTAGCGCAGTGTGGTTACACTTATTGTGATGGCGAAATAATGGCGTCGTTTAAAAAATGGCGTAAAACTCGCTCAGAGTGGTTCGATCAATTTGCAGATTGGATAGCCCAGCCAAAACCACAAGCACTGCTTAATAGCTCTATATTTTTTGATTTAGACGGTGTGTGGGGTAAAACCAAGTGGGCCGACGAGCTTAAAATATTTATAGCGAAACAAAGTAAAGTGAATCTTATATTTCTAGCAAATATGGCAGCAAATGCTCGAAATAGAACACCACCGCTTGGCTTTTTTAAAGGCTTTGTTATGGAGCATAACGGCCAACATAAGCGTTCAATGAACTTAAAGCGAAGAGGGACTGCACCACTTTCTGATGTTATACGCGTACACGCATTAGCTATTGGTTCGCGTAAACAAAACTCATTTGAGCGATTAGAAGATATTATTGAAGCTAAGCTATTACCGCAGGGTAAAGCGCAAGATTTACGTGATGCACTTGAGTATATTGCTATGATGCGAATTCGCCATCAAGCGTGGCAAATAGAGAAGGGCGAAGAGCCTGATAACGACTTAGACCCACATTTACTTTCTCCTTTTGAACAGCGAAACTTGAAAGAGGCATTCGCTATTTTAGAAAAAGCACAAAGCTATTTAAAATTTAGCTACACTGCAAACTCTGGTGTAAAGTAGCCTATGAATCAGCGTAATTACAAAGCAGTTGATTGGCAAGCTAGATACAACGAGCTTGCCAACAACACCGAAAATAAACTTCTAAAACACTTTTATGCAGGTGCTTATAACCAAGATAAAGCCGCAGTAGAAGATGTGCCTTTTGTAGCAATGGACTTTGAAACAACAGGTTTAAATAGCCAAAACGACGATATTGTGAGTGTTGGCTTAGTGCCATTTAATTTAAAGCGTATTTATTGCAAACACAGTCGGCATTGGGTTGTTCAACCAAGACGTAACCTGCATGAAGAATCTATTTTAATTCATGGAATAACGCACTCTGAGGTGGATGACGCACCTGACTTTAATCGAATTATTGAACCTTTACTTGAAGCGCTAAGTGGCAAAGTTGTCGTGGTGCATTACGCTGCAATAGAGCGCCATTTTTTAAATAATGCGTTATTACTGAGGCTTAAAGAAGGTATTGAGTTTGCACTTGTTGATACAATGGAGCTAGAAAAAAGAGCACTAAAAGCAAGGCAGGGAGTATTAGGCCGATTGTTTAACACAAAACTTGGATCGCTCAGATTAACAGATTGCCGCAAGCGATACTCATTACCTCCATATAATAACCATAATGCTCTAACGGATGCGCTTGCTACAGCCGAGCTTCTACAAGCGCAACTGAGTCATCATTACCGTGTAGATACTCCAATTTCAGAGTTGTGGGTATAATACCAATACGCAATGATACTTTAATCGTTTTGGGGGTTAAACCTGACGCTAGCTGCGTTAAAAATCTCTCATTTAGAATAACTAAATAACGAAATTTTTGCCTTACTATCGATACGATTTTCCTGCCACAAAATAGATCACTTTATTAAGCGAATTGGTATGATTTTAAATAGTTAAACAAAAAAACGCCGCAAAAATTGCGGCGCTTTTGTTACTAAGTAAAAGTATTACGTTACTTACTCAAAGTATTATTTAATTGAGCGAGGCTCAGTTCGTAAACCTAAAACTAAGCTTAAACACATAAATAACAATACAATAGTGAAAGGTAATCCTGCTGATACAGAGCCAGCTTGAAGTGCTTGAATCGCTTCAGTCCCGCCTANTACCGCACCTTGAGTCACAGCCCAAAAAATACGCTGTGGTACTGGAGCATCAATTTTGCCACCGGCAGTGATTGAATCAATTACCAAAGAACCAGAGTCCGATGAAGTAATAAAGAAAACCAATACTAAAATAATTGCTACAAATGATAAAATGTTCGCCATAGGTAATGCATCAAACATTTGGAACATAGCTAAAGGTACTTCAGTTAGGCCATTAGCACCTAGTTCACCTACACCGTTGATTACTTGATCAATTGCAATTCCGCCGTATATAGACATCCATAAAATAGTAACAGCAGTAGGAACAAGCAATACCGCAATTAAGAATTCACGAATTGTACGACCACGTGATACACGCGCGATAAACATACCTACGAACGGTGACCAAGAAATCCACCATGCCCAATAAGATACAGTCCACCCGTGCATCCAAGTTTCATCTTCACGACCATGAGGATTACTTAGTGGGATGATATTTTCTATATACCCCATAACAGTAGTCGGGATATTACCTACAGAAACAGCAAAGCCTACTAAAAAAACAAAGATAAGCAAAACTAAGGCGATTAGCATATTGGCATTACTAAGTACTTTAACGCCGCCATCAATCCCACGAATTACTGAAACAATAGCTAAAAGTGAAACACCTATAATGACTAAAATTTGTGAACCAACTCCGCCTGAGGTACCAAATACATGGTCTATTCCTGCAGAAGCTTGCTGTGCCCCAAGTCCTAAAGAAGTAGCAAGACCAAACAGGGTTGCAAGCACGGCTAAAATATCGATGAGGTGACCTGGCCAGCCCCATGCTCTATCACCTAAAATAGGATAAAAGATAGAACGAATAGACAGTGGTAAGCCTTTATTATAAGTAAAAAATGCAAGCGAAAGCCCTACAACGGCATAAATAGCCCACGGGTGAAGACCCCAGTGAAACATAGTCGCACCCATTGCTACTTTTGCCGCCTCGGGTGTATTAGGTGTTACATTCAGTGGTGTTTCAAACCAGCCTGTATAATAAGCAAGTGGTTCAGCAACGCCCCAAAACATTAAGCCAATACCCATTCCCGCAGCAAATAACATAGCTAACCATGAGATACGTGAGTGAGTCGGTTTAGCATCATCACCACCTAAACGAATGTTACCGTAAGGTGAAACAATAAGCGCTAAACAAAAAACAACGAAAAAATTAGCAGCCCACATAAATAAGGCGTCAAAGTTATTGATAATATCTGTTTTTATACCATCAAGAGCAGATTTAGCCGTTTGTGGATCGGTAACAAGAATGGCGATTAAAAAAATGACAATCAGTCCGGCACTTATGCCGAAAACAGAGTTATGTATATCAAGCCCCCATTTTTGTACGTTGTCTTGACCTACAGTGTAGTCTGTACTGTCAATACTATATTTGTCATGATTTTCCTTCATGCAATACCTCTTTAGTTGTCCTAACAAGCCAAAATAAATTCGGCATCATATCGAATTACATTAGCCTTTAAATATTAAGTAAATGTAATACCATAATTATTTGAAGACTAACTAATTTGAAGAGTGATCATACAGCTAGTAGTGTATGAGTTAAATATTAAATGTAAATGAATTTGTATTTAAAACGCTGTTTATATGGCCAAATTCATGATTTTTTCATTTAAAAGCCCTAAATTTAAAAATTCAGTGAACGTTAAAATTTAGTTTGCTATTAAAAGTATTAATTTACTTGGTTAAGTAAAAAAAGATCATTTTTAAGTAGCTTAATTAATGCTTAAATATTAGGGCTTGTTGACCTTTTAGGATTAAAATTTGTTCTATTTAGGAGCGATTTAATCGATCCTAAGTTTGTAACCTAACGGTGCTGTTTCAAATCTGCGTTATTCTACATGCTTACATACACGTGAGAATAATTAAAAACTGAGCAGCAAAGAGCAAATTTCCCTCCAGGGCTAGTATAAATTTATAAGCTGATAAGCATCTTTAATCAAGTTGTAATATGAATATGATTTAACACAACATTAGGGCATGTTGAATTTTGGCGATTGAATTTACAGTAGTATGTTTGGTTTTTAGGCAAGGCAGAGCCTATGTAGTGTGGTCATTCCCCATAAATAGGCAATAACGCAGCATAAATACCAAACATACACTGCCCTTTGGGTTCTTTCTAGGGACGATTAACTCTTTGTTACTCGGTTTTTACTTAGCCCACTAGGTTACAAACCTCGTGCCGCGATTTAATCGCCCCTAGATTGAACAAATTTCAATCCAAAAAGCTCAGCATGCCCTAAGCTATATTTTATAAATAGATAGGCAAAGGATTAATACTATTATGCGTGAATGCGCTTTAAACAATACCAATCAAAACGAACTTGTTAAACGCTTTTACAGCGTTAGAGGCGAAAGCCTGGCTATTATTGAACCACTCACTGTAGAAGATTGCCAATTACAAGCTATGGCAGATGCCAGCCCAAGTAAATGGCATTTAGCGCACACGACGTGGTTTTTTGAAACGTTTTTACTTAGTGTTTATTGCAAGCAGTACACTGTGTTTAACTCTCACTACCGAATGCTTTTCAATTCTTACTACAATGGTATTGGAGAGCAATTTAAGCGCGCACACCGAGGTAGTTTATCCAGGCCTAGTTTAGATGAAGTTTTAGCTTATAGAGAGCATGTAGATAGCTGTGTGGTTGAATTACTTAAAACTGAAGTTAGCCCACAAATTAAAGATATTATTGAACTTGGGTTACACCACGAGCAACAGCATCAAGAACTAATGCTGATGGACATCAAATATAACTTTTCAGTAAATCCATTATTTCCGCAATATAAAATATCGTTTTTAAATAGCCAAAACAAATCAACTGATATTAAGCCCCTTAATTTTATAAACTTTGAGCAAGGTATTATTAATATAGGCACAAATGCCGACGATGAATTTGCATACGATAACGAGCGCCCTAAACACCAAGTATTAATTCATCCATTTAGCTTCGCCAATAAGTTGGTCACTAATGGGGAATATTTAGAGTTTATAAATGCCGGTGGATACAGCAATCCACAGTATTGGTTAAGTGACGGTTGGGCAAATATACAAAACAACGCTCTAACGCAACCATTGTATTGGCATTGTATAGATAACGAGTGGTTTGAGTTTACACACTATGGATTAGAACCTCTTAATTTAAATGCCCCGATCTGTCATGTTAGTTATTTTGAGGCCAGTGCATATGCTAATTTTGTAAAGGCTCGCTTGCCTACAGAGTTCGAATGGGAATATGCAGCTAAAAATACACCTTCAACAGAGATTAATAATCACTACCTAACACCTCAGCAAGCAAATAGTGATACTGAAATAAATCAGTTAACTGATTCGTGTTGGCAATGGACGAACAGTGCATATTTACCATACCCCGGTTTTAAGCCTATTGAAGGAATAGCAGGGGAATACAATGGTAAGTTTATGAATAACCAAATGGTGTTACGTGGTGGGTGTGTGTTTACCCCTCAAAACCATTTACGACAAACATACCGTAATTTTTATTACCCGCATCAAGCGTGGATGTGCAGCGGGATAAGACTAGCTAAGGATATAGTATGAGCCAAGTAACAGCGATTAAGCAAAGCAACATAACCGACACTGAATTTCTAAACGACGTGATAAGCGGATTAACTCAACAACAAAAAACGCTTCCGTGTAAATATTTTTATGATGATAAAGGTGCTGCATTATTTGAGCAAATAACAACCTTACAAGAGTATTATGTTACACGTACTGAGCTTTCTATATTAGAGCAACACTCAAAGTCGATTGCTCAAATGCTACCTGAAAACCTCTCTATTATAGAGCCTGGCTGTGGCTCGGGTAAAAAGGTAGCCTATTTATTAGCGCATATGGCAAACGTTAAAACCTTTGTACCGTTTGAAATATCTGAGGAGATGCTCAGTTATTCACTTGCACATTTGTCACCGTTATTTCCAGATTTGGCAATTTCGCCATTATTAGGAGACTTTACACATAGCCAAATGGTCAAACAGCTAACCAAAGACACCGCTTTAGACAGTCAAACTAATTTGGTGTACTTTCCGGGCTCTACTCTTGGTAATTTTGCCCCAGTTAAAGCCATAGAAATTATGAATAATTTCCATCGCTTATGCGGTGTAAATGGTTATGTATTAATTGGGGTTGATTTAGTAAAAGAGCGCCAAGTGTTACTTGATGCATATAACGATAAAGCGGGAGTTACCGCCGCGTTTAATAAAAACTTACTACAACGTATTAATAACGAGTTAAATGGCACATTTAACTTAGACAATTTTAGCCACGAGTCACGCTTTAACGAGCAACATAGCCGTATCGAAATGCATTTAGTAAGTAATCGTACTCAAAGCGTGATTATAAATGATCAGCAAATAGACTTTATAGAAGGCGAAAGTATCCATACAGAAAACTCTCACAAGTACACGCTCGAGTCGTTTAAGCAGCTTGCAGCGCAAGCTAATTTAAAGTTAGAGCAAACATGGCAAGACGATAGTAACTATTTTGCCCTGTGTTTATTAAGACCGCTTTAAACGTTACTTAAGTTTAGGGCGTGTTGATCTTTGATAGTTGAATTTGCAGCAATATGTTTGGTTTTTAGGCAAGGCAGAGCCTATGAAGTGTGGTTATTCCACATAAATAGGCAATAACGCAGCATAAATGCCAAACATGTGCTGCCCTTCGGGTTCTGCCTAGGGGCGATAAACTCTTTGTTGCTCGATTTTTACTTAGCCCACTAGGTTACAAACCTCGCGCCGCGATTTAATCGCCCCTAGATTGAACAAATTTCAATTCGCAAAGATCAACACGCCCTAGTAAATGACAACTTGGGCATTGTTAAACTCATAGTTTAGCAATGCGCCATTATTTGATTGCTGTATAAGCTTAGCTTTATTTAAACCATGCAGTCTAAATAGAAGTGGGGCAATAACAGATACCGCAGAGCCCGTTGCACTGTCCTCATTTACGCCAAACTGGGGGGCAAAATATCTAAAACGCGCTATGGCATTTTTCTTGTCTTTATTTTTTATACTAAGGGTAATTACTGCATTTTTGTGGAGTGCACACAAAGCTTTAAAATCAACGTGTACGCTTTTTAAATCGTCTTTTTTAACTGATTCATCGAATTCTTTACTAAATTCTTTATTAAATAATACAACCGTATAACCGTTTTTATCAGCGGTAGTGTAGGCTGCTTTTATTGCTACTGAAAACACACTTTTTAACTCACCTTCAGCTAACTCGCTTTTTTTAGGCTCTATGCTTTTTAGTAACAGCTGAGCGCCTTGTTTTTTTACTCTTATAGTAAAGCGCTCATTACTCATTGAAGTAAATACTTCAGGGCAATAACCCAAATGGTCTATTAAAAAATTAGCGGCTGCTAAAGTACCATGTCCACAGCGTTTAATTTCACTCGTTTGATTAAACCAGCGAATTTTACAATGGCGTTTAGTTATCTCATTTTGATTTAAAAATACAGTAGCAGGGTAAGTTGATTGTGATGCAATATATTGCATTGTTTTTGATGTTAACCCATTTTTATAAATAACAATTAAAGCACTTGAGCCTTTTAAGTTATGTGCAGGGCTATAAAAAACAGATTCGGTGGAAGTGAGCTTTATAAAGCGAAGCGTAAGCCATTTAGGCTTACGCTTCGCTAAACAAAGAGTATTAACCTTTGCTTGCATATGCGTCGTTATGAACGCCTGCAGCACGACCTGATGGATCAGCATTGTTTTGGAACGATGCGTCCCATGCAAGTGCTTCAGGAGTCGAACACGCTACCGATTTACCATGCGGTACACATTTAGCTGATGCATCACCAGTGAAATGCGATTCAAAAATAGTACGGTAGTAGTAAGCTTCTTTTGAATCTGGTGTATTAATAGGGTATTTAAATTTTGCATTTGCAAGCTCTTGATCGCTCACTTGCTCATTTACAAACTCTTTTAAGGTATCAATCCAGCTGTAGCCTACACCGTCTGAAAATTGCTCTTTTTGACGCCATAGCACTTCATCAGGTAAGTAACCTTCAAAGCCTTCACGTAAAATGTGTTTTTCAATTTTTCCATCTTTACACATTTTAGCTTCAGGGTTGATACGCATAGCAACATCAACAAATTCTTTATCAAGAAACGGTACACGTGCTTCTACGCCCCATGCCGCCATTGATTTATTAGCACGTAAACAGTCAAACATATGCAGTTTTGATACTTTACGGTTTAGCTCTTCATGAAACTCTTGTGCGTTAGGGGCTTTATGGAAGTATAAGTAACCACCAAATAGCTCATCAGCACCTTCGCCAGATAACACCATTTTAATGCCCATTGCTTTAATTTGGCGAGCCATTAGGTACATAGGTGTAGAGGCACGAATTGTTGTTACGTCGTAGGTTTCTATGTGGTAAATCACTTCACGTAATGCATCAATACCTTCTTGAATGGTAAAAATGATAGGGTGATGAATAGTACCAATCATGTCAGCTACTTTTTGTGCAGCCGCTAAATCAGGTGAGCCATCAAGACCTACTGAAAAAGAATGCAGCTTAGGCCACCATGCATCGCTTTCGTCGTTATCTTCAATACGTTTTGCAGCAAAGCGCTGGGTAATAGCAGAGATAACCGATGAGTCTAAACCACCAGAAAGTAATACACCGTAAGGCACGTCACACATTAATTGACGTTTAACGGCCGCTTCTAATGCATCTTTAACGTCTTGCGCTTCTGCGCTGTTATCTTTAACTGCATCAAATGTTTCCCAATCACGTTTGTAATAAGGCGTCATTTTGCCATCTTTGCTGTACAGGTAATGCCCTGGTGGAAATTCTTCAATATGCTTACAAATTGGAGAAAGTGCTTTTAGCTCAGAAGCAACGTAAAAGTTACCGTGCTCGTCGTGACCGGTGTAAAGCGGGATAATACCAATATGGTCACGGCCAATTAAGTAGGCGTCATTTTCTTCGTCGTATAAACAAAATGCAAAAATGCCATTTAGGTCATCTAAAAAGTCAGGCCCTTTTTGTTTATACAGCGCTAAAATAACTTCACAGTCTGATTGAGTTTGAAAAGTAAAATCAACGTCTAACTCTGCTGCAAGTTCTTTATGATTATAAATCTCACCGTTAACCGCTAAAATATTTGTTTTTTCAGGATTGTATAAAGGCTGTGCACCGCTTGATACACCAACAATAGCTAAACGCTCATGCACTAAAATAGCTTTTTCAGATGCATATACACCAGACCAATCTGGGCCACGGTGTCTAAGCAGCTTTGACATTTCAATTGCTTGGGTACGCAATTGAGTGGGATCAGATTTAATATCTAATACCCCAAAAATTGAACACATAGTAACTCCTCATTCCTATTATGTGTGCAGCAGAGCCAATTTGCTGTGCTGCGAAACCTTGTTTTATCAGAAAAAATTACTCAAGTCACATAGCTTTTACAATTAATTAAGAATAATTTATGCACCAAGCTAGATGTAATTGCACCAAAGTGGTTAATGCGTAGTTCCTGCTGCTATTTTTACGTCGCTATTATTGTTCAAAGCTTGTGCAATCATAACTCTCAGGGCATTAATAACGGTTTCTTCGCTCATGCTTGGTGCGCCATTGTGGTGCACAGCTTGGCTTGGTAAATAAGGAATATGCACAAAGCCACCTTTCATTACAGCGCAGTGATCATTTATGTAATGCATAAGACCATACATAACGTGATTACACACATACGTACCTGCTGTATTGGAAATGGCAGCAGGTATATTGCTGTTGTGCAGTGCTTGTAACATGCGCTTTATTGGTAAGTTTGTGAAATAGGCATCAGGGCCATTTTTTTCTATTGGTGTATCGATAGGCTGCTTACCTGCATTGTCTTTAATGCGTGCATCGTCAACGTTTATTGCAATACGCTCAATTGATATTTCGCTGCGCCCACCAGCTTGGCCTATACATAAAACAACCGCCGGATTGTGCGACTCAATGGCGTTTATAAGCTGACTGATAGACGTATTAAATTCACAGGCAAGTTCTAGTGTACATATTTTGTGTTTCATGATGATAGTTTCATCAAGTTTTTGCACTGCTTGCCAAGAAGGATTGATAGCTTCGCCACCAAAAGGAGCAAAGCCAGTTATTAATACACACGGCATAGTAGAAGTTGATTTAGTCATTAAACACCAAGCTATACATTAAAATAATATTAACGGCGAGTAAGGAAACGGCCGTCGGAATTTGAACCTTTATTACATGGTACCTATTTTTTAAATCTAGGACGTGTTGATTCTAGAATATTTTATAGGTTATTTTTAAGTGCAAGGCTCAATTGATGTAGGTGCCCGTCAAGTTTCTGCTTCGCCTTTGCTGCTTCTTCAAACGTTACATATTTAAATTCAACAGTATCTAAAGGTCTAAATTGTGCAAATTGATGTAAGTCGGCTTCAATTACAGTCCCTAAAAGAGGGTAGCCCCCGGTTGTTTGACCATCGTTAAGTAGCACAATAGGCTCACCATTCGGTGGCAGTTGAATACTCCCAGGACTCACCCCTAGTGATGGCAAAGAGTGCGAATGTGCCAAATTATTTTTATGCTCAAGCCTTACGCCCATTCGGTTGCTGTTACTACTAACTTTAAATGCGGTAGATACAAAGTTGTTAAGTAAAGGCTCGCCTAACAAATTAGCATGAGGGCTTGGGTGCAGTCTTATAAGCTTGCGCTGGGCGGGAGCAATTGCGCCTACTTTTATAAACTCTCCATAATAAGGAGTAATAGGTATTTCATCGCCAGTGGCGAGAGCTCTACCTTCAATACCACCAAAACATGCGTTCAAATCTGTAGATTTAGAGCCCATAACTTCAGTATTTTGTATACCGCCTTTAACCGCTAAATAAGCTCTTAAGCCCGCTCTACCAGTAGCAAAGCTCAGTACTTGTTTATTTTTTACTGTGTATGTCCAACCAGGGTAAATTGCTTGTCCATCAAGGGTTGCTTGCAAATCTGCACCATGAAGCGCAATTACTGTGTCGCAGGTGAATTCCAGCTCGCACAGACCAACAGTTATTTCTAAAACGGCATCATTGTCGTTATTGTTAAGTAATCTATTAGCAATTATTTGTACAAAGGGGTCTAAGCTGCCCGCTTTGTTTACACCTAGATGGCGGTAGCCATCACGGCCAAAATCTTGAATTGTAAGTAATACACCACTTTTAAGTACTTTAATCATGAGTTGCTCCTTTATTAACTAGCGGAACAAATTCAAGCGTATCGCCTGGTTGAATTAAACAAGGTTGCTCCGAGGTCGAATCAAACAAAGCAGTATCTGTATGACCTATTATGTGCCAACCACCAGGGGTATCTGCGGGGTAAATTCCGGTTTGTTCAGCACCTATCGCAACAGAGCCTTTAGAAACTTTAATGCGTGGCTCATCACGCCTTGGCGTATGTAATTGCTCTTCTAAACCATGTAGGTAAGCAAAACCGGGCTGAAAGCCTAAAAATAAAACGTGGTACTTGGTTTTACTATGAATATTAATAACCTCATCAGCGCTTAAATTATGATAACGAGCCACGTAATTAATATCCTCACCCTTGTATATGGTTTCGAT
Organism: Pseudoalteromonas sp. TAE79; assembly: GCF_000498015.1. NCBI lineage: Bacteria > Pseudomonadati > Pseudomonadota > Gammaproteobacteria > Alteromonadales > Pseudoalteromonadaceae > Pseudoalteromonas > Pseudoalteromonas sp. TAE79. The sequence continues at coordinate 3,135 of NZ_AUTL01000074.1, read as the reverse complement.
TAAGTGATGTTGCCCTTTAAAAGTACTCGTTTTAATATCATTCCACAGCGAAGGTAGCACTTGTAACCACTTATTTAAGTGTTTATCTGATTTTAAATAGAGAGTGAGCGAGTTCATGGCTGGCACCAAATCGGTAAATTCATCAGTGCTTTTACAGTGGCTAGCTAAAGCCCAAATTTTCTTTTGAATAGAGAGTCTATCTGTAGCGTCTAAATGCGATGCATCAAGTAGTAAACTACTGTTTGTTAATGCATAAATATGGGGAGCTGGCTTCATTAAATAAACCTATTTGTACAACATAATTTAAACGTAACACAGTTTTATTAATTTATTTACACCATTGCGACTAAGTGGTTATGTTTAGTGTTTATTTTCCCAGCTTACTTTAAGAGTGTTTTTATATTCAATTAATCGTATTTAATTTATTGAGGACTAAAACTTAATACATTTCGTACTAAATAAGTAATTAGGTTGAAATGAAAATTAAGATAAGGAGGTCTTAATTAGCACGCACTTGTTTATGAGGTACTTTATGAAACACCAGCATTTATTATATTTATCAGGCGCTGCTATTATATTTAGCGCAGGCAGCTTTGCTTTATCTATGGAAAAGGTAGAACACAGTAATGTAGAAGCCACCATGCATGTAGAAACCATTGTACTGGGGTCTGGTTGTTTTTGGGGAGCAGAAAAACGCTACGAAGCGCTTAATGGCGTTATTGATGCTGAGTCGGGTTATGCAGATGGCCATGGGTTTAAAGCAACGTACAGAAATATCACCGATCAGTCTCGTCGTTTTGACGAGAACAATTATGCTGAAGTTGTGCAAGTTATGTATAACAGCAATATAATTTCAGCAGAAGATCTCTTAAAAAACTATTTTGAAAGTCACGATCCTACGCAAAAAAATCGCCAAGGTAACGACATCGGTACGCAATATCGTTCAATTGTATTAACGACTACTGATGCACAAGCTAAAGTAGCTGAGCAAGTTAAATCGCAATATCAGCAGCTTTTAACTGATGCGAGCTACGGCAAAATCGAAACGGTTATTAAACCGCTTACAGGTTTTGTATCGGCAGAAGAATATCATCAAAATTATCTAGAAAAGAACCCTAATGGCTATTGCCCCGATCATTCTACAGGGGTAGTTTTTAATAAAACACCCGTAGAAAAAGCAGACAATAGTGCTTTGCTCGCAGGTAAGCAAATAGTGGTACTTGATTCTCGTGATTACTGCCCGTACTGTGAAAAATTTAAAAAAGCAGTCGCAAATGATTACAAAGGCACAATACCTATGACATTTCGCCATGCTGACCAACTTAATGATTTAACTATTAAGTCAGCCACGTGGGCAACGCCGACTATTTTATTTTTAGAAAATGGCGTTGAGGTATATGGCCGTCAAGGCTATGCAACACCTGAAGAGTTTTATAAAGCATTAGGCGCTTTTAAATTAGGTAACAGTGATGCTTATAAAGTTGCATTCGATGCACGAACAGATAGACCTTATTGTAAAGAGTACAAAGAGTTTAAAAATACACCTGATGGTACTTTTGTTGATAAATTAAGTGGAGAGCCACTATTTGATACAAGCGATAGGTTTAACTCCGGTACTGGTTGGTTGTCGTTTAAGCACCCAGTAAAAAGTAGTGTAACGCAGCATGACGATAGCAGCTGGGGAATGACACGTATTGAGCTACGTTCTAAAAGTACAGGTATTCATCTTGGTCATTTATTCCCAGGAGAAGGCCCTAGAGGCACAGACCGCTACTGTATAAACGCAACAGTACTCGATTTTGTACCAAGAGATAAAAGCTAAACCTTTTACTTTGTAAAGCCTGATTTTAATCAGGCTTTTTTTTACATAAAATAGATTTATCATATTCTTTGCAAATTTGTTAAAATTAAAGCGTTGAGCTACACATCAATAATATTACTTAGGTTGTAAATGAATCAATTTATAAAAAATAACGACGCAGTTAATGTATTTGCCTTTAGCTTTATTAATTTTTATTACCGATGCTAAGTCGGCAACCCACTATGTCGTCGGCGTAGAGAATATAGAGTATCTACCTACTTTGATGGTAGTGGAACAAATGGTGCAGATTATTATGGCTTCAGTGAAGAGTTGCTCACATTATTTGCACAGCAGCACGATTTTGAATTTGAGTTTTACACGCTACCAATTAATCGTCTCTATAAAGAATTCATTGATCACCATCATGTTGATTTTAAATATCCTGATAACTCTCAATGGAAACCAAGTTATAAAGCTTCCTTTGGTGATTTAAATGAAATTATTTATTCGCAGCCAACCGTTGTGACTAAAACGGGTATTGCGAGTTTAAATAAAAATATCACTATTGATGAATGCGTTAGTTTTGCAACGGTGAGAGGGTTTACGTCTCAAAGCTTTAAACCTTTAATGAATAACGAAAACGTTGAGCTAATTGAAACAGCTAACGTAATGGAATTAATAGAGATGCTTTTAAAAGAGCGAGTGGAGTGTATTTACATATCTAACGATGTATTAAACTATAATATTGTTAAATATTTCAAATTAACCCGACCCGTTTATTTTCAAAACGAATTGCCGACAGATTTACAAGCCTTTTTATTATCGTCGATTGACTACCCTGAGGTAGTTAAGAAATTTGATACATTCTTGCTTTCACATAAAGTGCAAATAAGTAAATTAAAAAAAGAGTATCAAATAAAAAATTAACTATCGAGTAGGGTGAGGCTTATGCCTCATCCCTCTCACAGAACCGTACGTACGGACCTCGTATACGGCTCCTGTACCCTTCACATTTTATCAACTTATTTCCTAAACGCTGATAAAGCAAGCCATCCCGTATTCACTTTTTCTATTGGATATAAACCAAGCTCCTCAAACCATTGGTTTGGCATCGATACACAAGATAAAGGGCTTAGTGAGTTACGCCACGAGTTCATCTTTATGAACTTAAACGGTGGCTTTTTCCCTAACTGCTTTAGTCGTCGATGTAGCCTTGATGGCTTCTTCCACAACCTCAGCTGTATTGCCCTTAGTCTTCGTCTGATCCAACCTGCCAAGGCTTTTAGCTCTCGCTTACAATTGGCTATACTAAAATAATTTACAAAACCGCGCAC
>NZ_AUTL01000073.1:0-90480 GCF_000498015.1 Pseudoalteromonas sp. TAE79 | reverse complement strand
ATTCCCCCAAGGTGTTAACGGTCCTATTCAATATGGTGTTGGTGTGAAAGCCCATGCGGTTTACTTATCACAATATCAATTACTCCCTTATAACCGCATTGAAGAATACTTTAGTGACCAACTAGGTATTCCGATCAGTGCCGGCAGTTTATTTAACTTTAATGAACAAGCAGCGGCACTAGTAAAGTCATCGGGCGCAGAAGGTATCATCAAAGCGGCATTACAAAGCCCGCATCAAACTTTGCATGTTGATGAGACTGGCATTAATATCGGCGGTAAACGGCGATGGCTTCATGGTGCATCAACGACTTGGTGGACTTATTTTTATCCTCATGAAAAAAGAGGAAAAATAGCGATGGATGAGGCCGGTATTTTACCGCACTTTACCGGTGTGCTATGTCATGACCATTGGAAGCCATATTATCAATATACCCAATGCCAACATGCATTATGTAATGCTCACCACATCCGAGAATTAGAAAGGGCTTGGGAGCAAGACGGCATGCAATGGGCGAAGGATATGCAAACCTTACTTAAAGAAATGAATAAAGCTCAAATAGATAATCCCGACCTAGATAAAGGGGCTAAACAGAAATATCGTGAGCAATATCAAAAAATATTGCTTCAAGGTGACGCTAAATGTCCACCACCAGAAAAAAGTAGCCGAGTGGAAGGTCAGCGAGGCCGATTAAAGCGAACCAAATCCCGAGCATTATTGGAACGACTAAGAGATTATCAAGATGATGTTTTACGTTTCATGATGAGCACTGGCGTGCCATTTACCAACAACCAAGGCGAGAATGATATTAGGATGACCAAGGTTCATCAAAAAATATCGGGGTGTTTTAGAAGTAAGCAAGGAGCTGAAATGTTCTGCTTGCTGAGAAGCTATTTATCGACTTGCAGAAAACAATATGTATCTGCAAGCCTAGCCCTTGAGTTATTATTCAAAAATCAGCTGCCTGATATATTCATTTCAGATGAGGCTGAATAGTTACAACTTATTCACTCAATATCTACCGGGTATGCGGGTATTTTAGGAGCTGGCGCCAGTGTAATAAGTAATACTCCCTTTTTGTTGACCGAGCATGGTATTTACACCAAAGAGAGAAAAATAGATCTTATTCAAGCCAGTTGGATCAAAGAGTCAGAACAAAGCCTAGGTAAAAAATTAAATACCGAGATGGGCTTTATTCGCCGTATGTGGATCAGCTTTTTTGAGCAAATTGGCCGAACAACATACCAAGAAGCAGATAAGATCATTTCGCTATACGACGGTAACAGGCAGCGCCAAATAAAAGATGGTGCAGCACCTGAAAAAGCATTTGTTGTGCCTAATGGCATTAAAACAGTGCGCTTTATTGAAGCGCTTGATCAGCGTCCAAAACAGATACCACCGGTTGTTGGGTTAATTGGACGTGTAGTGCCTATAAAAGATATTAAAACCTTTATACGTGCGATTAAAGAAGCGCAATCGATATTACCAGAGGTCGAAGGCTGGATCATCGGCCCTTTCGAAGAAGATCCACAATACTACAAAGAGTGTGAGCTACTGGTAGGCAGCCTTGATTTACAAAACAGTGTTAAGTTTTTAGGTATGCAAGATATTACTAAAATTTTGCCTCAGCTCGGAATTGTAGCTTTAACCTCGATTTCTGAAGCGCAGCCTTTAGTGCTTTTAGAGGCAATGGCGGCTGGTGTGCCTGTACTTGCTAGTGATGTTGGCTCGTGCCGCGAAATAATCGAAGGCGGAACCGATGAAGATAGAGCGTTAGGTAAAGCCGGTGAAGTTGTCCCAATTGCTTCTCCGAACGACACAGCAAAGCAAATATCAAACATGCTAACAAATGAGCAAGCTTGGCTTGAGTATCAAAAAAGTGGTTTAGACCGCGTACAAAAATTTTATGACGAGAGCCACATGTTTGCCCGTTACGATAAACTTTATAAGGATACAATAGCATGGCTGGAATAGGTTTTGAGATACGAAAAATTCTCAAAAAAAATACCCTGCTCTCAGTTTTTGAAGCATACGGCTACGCAGGTTTAATAGGCTCAGGCCCTTGGCTGCTCTCTATTGTAGCGTTAATGCTTATTGGTATTTTAAGTTTGGGAATTGTATTACCTAAAGTACTTATTATTCAATTTTTAACGCTTGTTACCTACATGATGGCCGCCTCACTTATTTTAACGGGTGGTTTGCAGTTATTACTAACTCGATTTATTGCCGATTTATTTTTTCAAAAAGAAGAGGCAAAGGTACTGCCTAATTTACTTGGTGCGCAACTTATAACAACAATAGCCGCGTTATTGGTAAGCTTGGCTGTATGGCCTATGCTCCCTATACCCGTTGTTACTAAGATTATAATTTTAGGTGCCTTTGTAAGCTTATGTAATCAGTGGCTTGGCGCTATTTTTCTATCAGGTATGAAAGAATACCGGTTAATTTTAATAACCATGCTAAGTGGTTACGCCTTTATGGTATTACTTGCATACTTATTAAGAGACTGGCAGTTAGACGGCTTATTTTTTGCGTTTTTTGCAGGCGAAGCTCTGCTCTTTTTTAGCTTTTTGTTTATGATTATTCGCCGCTACCCAGGTGAAAAACTTATAAGCTTTGACTTTTTAAGCAATAAAAAAGTGTATTACAGCCTATTCTTTTGTGGTCTGTTTTATAACATTGGTGTGTGGGCTGATAAAATCATTTTTTGGTATTCACCAAGCACATCAATTCAAATTATTGGCACGTTAAGAGCCAGCCCAATTTACGACTTGCCTATATTTTTAGCCTATTTGTCTATTATTCCCGGTATGGCAGTATTTTTAGTAAAAATGGAAACCGACTTTGTAGAAGAATACGACCGTTTTTACACAGCTATTCGAGAGGGTTCATCGTTAGAAGAAATTTACTATTTAAAAGACAATATGATCCAAACTGCACGTGCCGGTTTATACGATATATTTAAAATTCAAGGTATTACCGTTGCCTGCTTATTATTATGGGGCGAGCAAATACTTACCTTTATTGGTATTGATCCAAACTATAAAACGCTTTTATTTATTGATGTAGTTGGTGTGGGTGTACAAGTTATATTTTTGTCTATTTTAAATATTTTGTTTTATTTAGATAAACGCTCAACCGTCCTATTTTTAGCGGGGCTATTTTTGGTAATAAACGTTGTTTTAACTTTGCTATCAATCGCTTTTGGGCCGCAGTTTTATGGTTACGGCTTTGCACTCTCAACTATTATTACCTCTGTTGTTGGCTTATTTTGGCTTTCTAAACAATTTGAAGATTTAGAATACGAAACGTTTATGCTGCAATAGCACAATATAAAGGCTGCTTATGCAGCCTTTATATTTAAAGCTTTTCGTACAAAATTAAAATAATTAATTATTGGAAAGCGGCTGATACACACCATGTTTATAGCTCATATAAGCGCCTCAGTTTAAAGCAAAAAAGACTAGCTCAGTAAAGATATAAAATGTTAATAAACAAAGGGCTTATAAAAACCAAGCTACCTTGGCTTAGCTAATCTCTCGTACAATTAGATTTAACTGGTTTAGCATTATGCTAAATGACGTAGACGCTGCCATTACTTACTCACCCATCGCGCTTTAAAGCCACGCGTATCAACATGTATAAATGCGCCTCTGTGCGACTTAGGCCCATAAATACCTAAACCACCTAGTAAACCTTTAAATGATTCACGTCTAGCTAACGACTCCACTATATCGGCCATCGCTTTAGCGTCACCAATTGAATGCTTACCGTCATTATTAATATCATCCATACGGTAGTTGCCATCGTTATCTATAAAAATATCGGCAGCATCACCAAATACATGTCGGCTAAGTTTTACATTGCCAATTGATTTGTTGTAGTACGGAGTTCTATAACCGCTCATAACCACCATATTACTAACCGGTATACCTTCTAAAATCAGTTCTTTGCGTATTTTTTCTAGTTTAAGTAACAACTTATTTTGTAAAAATAAATACTTTGGGTACTTACTTCGCTGCTTACTAACAAATTCCTTTAGTGAAAAGTGAGGTGATATTTTTACGTTTTCATTTTCAGGCGTTACCTTAACAAAGCCATCGGGCACTATGTAGTATGAAGCGTCTTTAATCTGTGAAGGTTTAGGATAGTGCCCAATGTGGTAATACTTGAGCTTTCCTCCTTCAACATTGTCTGCCGGTACTTTTACAAATACGTTGATTTTCATACGCTGTTTTTTATCGGGCGACTCAATAATTACCGTTGTTAAACCGGGCTCTTTGGGTGCTTGCCATTGCCAGCGGTTGGTGTTTGTAAGCTTAGATTTCCCTTGAGTATTAATTAGCGTGTAAGCGTTTTTTGATTGCGCAAAAAGCACTTCAAACTCAACTTGCTCTTTGGGCATTACAAATACTGAAAACACCGAATATGGCATAACTATGTCGTTAATTTTTAGGCTAAATTCTGCATCTTCAAAGTTGGCTTTGTTTTTTATATCAACTACCTGATGTGCAGGCTTTGTAGGCGCTGCAGCAAATACACTATTGCTAAATATAATTGTGAATATGGCGATAAAAATATAATGAATAAATTGCATAAACCCTCTCATTATTTATTTTTTAACAAAGCGGCAATCACCGACTGTTCATCATTTTTTAATAGTGCTTTTTTATCGCGTTGATATATGTCATCTCTAAAGTTAACCAGCTTATTTTCGTCAACCCATGCAGTCCAATAAACTAAATGAATAGGAAGAGGCTCATCTAAATAAAACGTCTGAGTACTGTTTTGAGCAAGTGCGCTGTCCATATTATTGAGTGTTTGCGCTTCTCCTTCGTGCTTAATAATTTCACGCGCTAACGAAAAAGGCTTTTCTATTCTTATACAGCCATGCGATAAGGCTCGGTTTGCTTGGCTAAAACGGTGTTTTGCTGGTGTATCGTGAACATAAATTGCTTCGGCATTGGGGAATAAATACTTAACTTCCCCTAGGGGGTTTTCTTCACCAGCACGTTTTACTAAAAAGTGATCAAATTGGTACGGCTTAATAGAATCCCAATCAATGTTGCTTGGATTAACAGTTTGTGAGTCTAGGTAGCTGTTTTTTCTAATTTCAATATTATTTTTTACAAGGTAGTCAGGATCCTCGGCTACCTTTGGAGCAATTTCTTTGGTGGCAATTGAGGTGGGTATACGCCATTCAGGATTAACTACAAACTTTTCTATTTCGTCGCTAAATGCAGGTGTTTCCCAACTCGGTTTACCTACAATTACGTTATTTTTTAATTTTACATCGCCAGCTTTTACAAATCGTAAGCTGTATTCAGGAATATTTACATACACATACTGCTCATCACTTGCGCCTGCAAAGTTAGTTATTCTATAAAAGTTAAGTTTTAATTTATCGAGTTTTTGCTGTGCGGGCACATTAAGCGATGCAAAAGTACGCTTACCCACTCGGCCATCAACTTTTAAACCATGGCGGCTTTGAAATTGCTTAACAGCTTGCTCTATATCTTTATCAAACGTGCATATAGCTTCGTCGCACACATTAGTTTTTAAGTCACGCTCTTGATATAAACGCTGTGCAAGTAAGCTCACCTGTTTATTATTACTGCCTAGTTCAAGCAATTCATCGTTATATAAGTGTGTAAAACCACCTTTGTTAACTATTTCTTGATACCAATTAATGGCTTTTTCTGTACGTTCAATTAACTGCGCTGAATATTGGTCAAAGTAGTAGGTGTCATCAGCTTGCATGTAATTTTGTGAGTTATAAGTAGTTAGTGAAGAGTTAGCGAGTACCACACTTTCAAGCTCATTGGCAGCGAGTGTTGGTGCTGAGCATAAGCCGCTCATGCCAATAAACAATGCAGTTTTTAAAGTAAAGCCCTTTGCTTTAGTAAGCGCTTGATTTGAAAATAACCCCTTCACTGTGTACCTCCTCGCTAAATATCGTTGATAAATGCTTTTGTACTTACCACTAAGTAGTACTCTGGAGGTGCAACGGTAATGCCAAATTAAAGTTTCAAAATAAACAATTGAAATTTAATGACTTTTTAAAAACCCTTATTCTAAACGTTAATAAATTAAATTAGAGAATATGTAATTAATATGCTCAAGTGTGTAAAGTTGCTATGGCAATTAATCTTTTAAAAAAGCTAAAAAACCACGTTCATAACGACTCAAGTACTTTGTTTTTCGTGGTAATGAAAGGGACTCTCTCCACGCAGTTTGAGTATCTTCATCTTCTTTACACAGCGTAATTAAATCGGGATGCACATAAGATTTGCGTGCTATAGCGGGAGTATTACCAAGTTGCTCAGATACGCTATCAAGCATGCTTTTTAAAGTAAGCGCCCCTTTAGCTTTAGCTAATTGTTTGAATGCAATAACGCTTGCTCGCCAAGTTCTAAAGTGTTTTGCACTAAACTCCTCGCCCATTATTTGCTGAATGTATTGATTTATTTCACTTGATGTTACATTTGTGCGCTCACCTTCATTTATATACTGAAATAAATGCTGCCCGGGTAAATCTTGCAAGTCTTTTATAACATGGCTAAGCACCCTGTCGGTTATATTTACTTCACGTTCTTTACCTGATTTGGCACGATATTTTAGCTGAATATTTTTGCCCGTGAGTTTTGCATGGCGTGTTCGTAATGTTGTAGCACCAAAACTTTTATTTTGCTTTACGTTACGCTCGTTACCTACCCTCAATGCACCTAAATCCATAAGTCTTACAACTGCCGCTAAAGTGCGCTCAATATTAAGCTCATCGCCTTGTAAGTCTGTTTCTAAACGCGCTCTTAACAAAGGGAGTTTATTACCAAATACTCCACATGCTTGGTATTTTTTTGCTTCTTGTTGCGCCCTAAATTCAGGATGGTAGCGGTATTGCTTTCGCCCCTTACTATCAAATCCTGTCGCTAAAATATGCCCGTTTTCTTCTGGGCAAAACCAAGCGTTTTTATAGGCTGGCGGAAATGCCAATCCATTCAAACGATCAATCACATTTTGCTCTTTTATTTGCTTACCGATTGGATCAAAGTAAAGCCAACTTTTATGTTTAGGTTTACGAGTGATCCCTGGTAAATTATCGTCTACATAAATTAGCTTCATTAACCCTCCAGTTATATTTAAGCATGCGTCGGAATATAAAATGTATCACTTTAAAATAACCTTAAACTGAACAAGATTATTGATATATAATAAAAAACCAACAACAATTATAAATACTTAATATATATTAATAATTCTATTTAGGTTTTCGTAAAAGTAGGTCGAACTTACGCGCCAGCAACAAGTCTATTACGATTAAACTCGATGCACTTAGCGCTAAAAAAGCTACTTGAGATAGATTTATTATCCTAAGTTCAGATTAATTACACTTTGTCCCCTGCAATTGGGGTGCTGTTTAAATGGAGAATTCAATGGCTTTTGATTATGGATCGATTGATCTTGGACTAAAAAACCCCTTCAAACTGGAAGGTAAAGTAACAGCATTAAGAGGACTCATTGAGTCTATAGCAGGTATTAGTTTACTTGTTATTGCTGCGGGCTCTGTGAAAGAAGATACAACCGCAGGTTGGATTTTAATGGTGTTTGGCATGCTTATTTTAGCATTCGGCATTCGCTCACTATCTGCAGGTATTTATGCAACACTTAAATACTTTGTAGGTAGAAACCACCCAACTTCACTTGCTTATAACTACAGTAAATCGCAAGCATCAACCGCTCAAGAAGAACAAAAAGAAGTAGCCTACACAGCGCAATCACTTGAAGAAATGCTGGTTGGTCGTAAAAACAGTACATTTAAAGAGCCTAATGGTTTTTTATCACGCTTACTTCACAGCTTAATCCCTAAGCTATTGTTTCTACCATATCCTATTCGAAATGTTGCCCAGCGATTATTTGGCTCATGGGTAAGCACCTTTGTCGCCCTTATTGCTTATGGCCTTGTTGCATTTGTATCTTTGTCGGGCTTTACCGGTGAAGCTGGGGAATTAGCATTTCCGGTTTATAGTGCAATATTAATGTTTTACGTGCTTTTTTCTTGGCGCTCTACAGGTAAACCTATCTCTCGAAATGCAGAAAAGAATATTGAAGCACTTGGTACTGGTGCGCTTGCTAAAATTATTTCTTTATCTTTTATTTTACCCATCGCTATTGGTCTTTCTATGTCATGGTTGATGAAAGAGCAGCACATTAGTAAACAAGAAATAGATAGCTGGCTTGAGCAACTGCCTAGTCTTCATGCTGGAATATACTTAATTGCAATTATTATATTAGCAACTCTAAGCTGTGCGCTTGCTTTTATCATGATTAAAGCGCGTTTAAATTCAGTTACCCCTTCAGCTGAAGTATCTGAACTACGTGAAAACTGGCAAGAGTCTGTTCATCCAGACGAGATTTTCATAAACCTCGATAACCTAGTAATGGCTAATCGCCGTTATAAAGAAGTACCTAACAGAGTTTACAGAGAATTAGACCCTAAGCTTCAAGAACAAATAGAAGGTAAAGGCGGTTTTAAAGGTGAAATGATCCAAGAGATTCAGCCTAAACTGCACTCAATGGACTTAGGTAAAAACTTTACACTCGCGAGATTACTTGCTTTGGTGAGCGGTAACTTACTTTATATTGTAGCGTTAGCATTTACTGTACTTTTAGCGTATTCGTTTATTAATATTTACCATTACATTGATGCGGCAAATATTAATAGTTTTAAACAGGCATTTAATAACCAACATGTCATTCAATTTAGTGAGCTATTAATGACAAGCTTTCACTTATTGCTAATAGGCGTACTTATTAAAGCATTTGCGCAGTTACTTGCAAACACAGCGCATCTATTTTTTGCAGAAATGCAATTTGAGTCACTGCTTGTGTACTTTAAATGTGAAGGCACGTTTACTGAGTCTAAAATATCAACAGGTACTGGTATTCACGATAGCACCCGCTCAGAAAATACTTTAGTACGCAGTAGCATAACGCCTTGGATTATTGTTTCTCGTGTTATCTCTACTACGTTTGCTGCAACAGGTATGAAAAACCTTGAACATCCTCGCCACATTATGGAAATGCATAAAGACGAAGGACAATTACAAGCAATCAAAAAAGACGTTATTTCATTCTTAAAAGACCGCGAATCTATCGCCTCAATCACCAGTGAGCGTGATTTAGGTAATGCGTCACAAATACATCAACTAAACCAACAAACGCGCGCTATACCTGCTCAGCAAGCGATAGCGAAAGATGATGAAGAAGCTGCCGGGTATTTAAGACAAGAAGAAAACTTATCTCCCGAGCCCAAGGGTTAATTAACCTCAAACCTAGATAATTTTTATTAATGCCACCTTGTTAACTTAGGTGGCATTTTTTTAACCTCTATTCAATACTTTTTAACTTTATTACCTCTTTTGCACTCAACAACATGATTAATATTGGATTAGTTAACAAAGCCCTTGCTTTATGTGCCAAAACACAAATAATGAAAGGATTAATTACAGGGTAAGAATGAGGACAATGAGCTATATACTAACCACCCAATGTGCTGATGATGTAGGCTTAATAGCTAAAATTACAGGGCTTTGCCATAAAAATAATTTAAACATTACGCGTAACAACGAATTTGTAGATAAAGACGCGCAGCGATTTTTTATGCGTACAGAGCTTACAGGCGAGCCACAAAGCGACTTTTTAGATCAACTACGCGCATTGTTGCCAGATGGGGCTAAACTTGCGCTACATTGCGGCGCAAAAACTAAAGTAGTTTTACTGGCAACTAAAGAAGCTCATTGTTTAGGTGGTATGCTGTTAAAGCAATTTGAACAAACTCTTAATATTGAAGTACTCGCTGTAATTGCTAACTATGCTGATTTAGAGCCGCTAGCTAAAGGGTTTGGTGTGCCATTTCATGTTGTATCGCACGAAGGGTTAACCCGTAGCGAGCATGATAAAAAGGTAGGCGATTTAATTGCCAGTTACAATCCTGACATTATTGGCCTTGCTAAATACATGCGTATTTTAAGTCCTGAATTTGTGGGTCGATTTGAAGGTAAAATAATTAATATTCATCACTCATTTTTGCCAGCATTTATAGGGGCTAAACCTTATCATCAAGCATTTGAGCGCGGTGTAAAAATTATTGGTGCTACCGCTCACTTTGTTAATAATGAGCTTGATGAAGGGCCTATTATTTTGCAAGATGTAACCAGCGTTACACATGCTAATACCGCCGAAATGATGGCTAAAATGGGCAAAGATGTTGAAAAGACTGTGTTTTGTAAAGCACTTCAACTTGCCTCAGAGCACAAGCTATTTATTAATGGTAATAAAACCGTGGTGTTTTCTTAGCATTAATCCAACTGCTTAATTATTCTACATATAAAAAATGCCAGCATTGTTGCTGGCATTTTTTTGCTCATAAATAAGCTAATAACTTTTTAAATGTAAATTATGCCTGCTCTATTGGTTCGAGCTTTAATTTAGCGGCAATTAAAACGGCTTGGGTACGATTGTACACACCGAGTTTTCTAAATATGGCTGTAATGTGTGCTTTTACTGTCGCTTCTGATATGTGTAGTTCATAAGCAATTTGCTTATTAAGTAAACCTTCGTGCAGATATTGCAGCACTCGGTATTGTTGAGGCGTTAATGAGGCAACTTGCGCTGCTATTTCTCTATCTTCACCTTCAATTTCAGCTACTTTGTTTTTTAGCTCTTTTGGTAGCCATGTATCGCCTTCAAGTATTTGGTTAATTGCACTGGCAATATCATCAGACGATGATGATTTAGGAATAAAACCCATAGCGCCGTAACCCATTACTTTAGAAACGATATTCACGTCTTCACTACCCGAAACAACGGCAATAGGTAAGCTTGGGTATTCTTCTCTAATACGAATAAGACCATATAAATCACCATTACCTGGCATGTGAAGGTCTAGCAGTAATATATCAAGATCCTCTTGCTCGCTTAACACTTGCAGTGTGCTGTCAAAATCGGATGATTCAAAAACCTCTAAACCCTCAAATTTTGCGCTCAGTGCGCCCTTTAGTGCTTCACGAAATAACGGATGATCGTCCGCTATTAAAAACTGACTCATGGTTCACTCCTAATAAATTCGGCTGCCAGTTAGGTTTAAAACCTTTACTGACAGCCGATATACTACGTTTAGAATCAACTTGTAATCAAGTTTTTAACGCACATTTAACGATTTAATCTGTTCTCGATTAGTTCATCGACAACTGAAGGATCGGCAAGCGTTGACGTATCACCGAGTTGTTGGTGCTCATTTGCAGCGATTTTACGTAAAATACGACGCATAATCTTGCCTGAACGTGTTTTTGGCAAACCCGGTGACCATTGAATCATATCTGGGGATGCAATTGGGCTGAGCTCTTTACGAACCCAATTACGTACCTCTTTAGTTAATTCATCGCTTACAGTTACACCTTCGTTAGGCGTAATGTAAACATAAATACCTTGGCCTTTAATATCATGCGGGTAACCTACAACAGCAGCTTCTGCTACCGCTTCATGCGCAACTAACGCACTTTCTATTTCGGCAGTACCAAGGCGGTGCCCAGACACATTAAGTACATCGTCCACACGGCCTGTGATCCAGTAATAACCATCTTCATCACGACGACAACCATCGCCTGTAAAGTAAACTCCTGGGTAGGCGCTAAAATAAGTTTGTTCAAAACGTTCATGGTCGCCATAAACAGTTCGAGCTTGCGATGGCCAACTATCTAAAATAACTAAATTACCATCTACGGCACCTTCGAGTGTATTACCTTCAGCATCAAATAATGCAGGCGCAATACCAAAAAATGGATGTGTTGCAGAACCTGGTTTTGTATCAGTAGCGCCCGGAAGTGGTGTGATCATAATGCCACCGGTTTCTGTTTGCCACCATGTATCAACAATCGGGCAATTAGATTTACCAATACTCTCGTAATACCATGTCCACGCTTCTGGATTTATTGGCTCACCTACTGAACCTAAAATACGTAAACTATCGCGATGTGACGAAGCTGTAGGCTCATCACCTTTAGCCATTAGTGCTCTAATTGCTGTAGGGGCGGTATATAAAATAGTAACGCCGTGTTTATCAACTACTTCGCCCATACGCCCTGCAGTTGGATAAGTGGGGACACCTTCAAATAAAACCTGAGTACAACCGTTTACTAATGGCCCGTACGCAATGTAACTGTGACCTGTGATCCAACCTACATCGGCACTACACCAATACACATCATCTTCTTTTAAATCAAATACGTATTCATGTGTCATTGATGAGTAAACTAAGTAGCCACCTGTAGTATGTACAACACCTTTAGGTTGACCAGTAGAACCTGATGTATACAATATAAACAAAGGATCTTCAGCATTCATTGGCTCTGGCTCACACTGTGCTGGTAAGTCAGCAACTAGCTCGTGCCACCATATATCGTGCTCATTCCAATCAACTTCACCGCCTGTTAATTGATGCACAATAACGTGTTCAATTGTGGTTACAGTTTCTTGCGCTACCGCTTCATCTACATTTGCTTTTAATGGAACACAATTTCCTGCTCTGCGTCCCTCATCAGAAGTAATAACAACCTTAGCACCAGAATCTCTAATACGATCAGCAATAGCCGATGGTGAAAAACCACCAAATACAACAGAATGAATAGCACCAATACGTGCACAAGCTTGCATTGCATACACCGCTTGTGGGGTCATTGGCATATAAATAGCTACGCGGTCACCTTTTTGTACACCCAGTTTTTTTAAACCATTGGCAAATTTAGCCACTTCGTCATGAAGTTTTTGATAAGTAATGTTCTCACTTTGAGAAGGATCATCACCTTCCCAAATAAGCGCAATTTTGTCTGCTTTCGTTTTTAAGTGGCGGTCAATACAGTTGTAAGACGCATTTAAATAGCCATCTTCATACCATTTAATACTGATGTGGCCTTTATCAAAAGAGGTGTTTTTAACTTTAGTGTAAGGAGTAGACCAATCGAGGCGTTTGCCATGCTCACGCCAAAAACTTTCTGGGTCATCAATAGATTGCTTATAAAGCGTATTATATTTATTTTTATCAATGAGAGTCGCATCTTTAATATGCGCAGGAACTGGATAGATACTTTGTGACATCTTCGTCTCCATTTAAATTACTTGCCTTAAGCTTTTATCAAGGATTACTCAGCAGTACTTTATTAAGTATTAGACCTTAGTTGTACTCTACTCCAATTTACTCATTTGTAGTTTATAATCCACCTGCTTTCAATTTTTTTACATAAATAATACAACGCGTTAAATGTAAGTAAATGCAAACTAATCAACTCTAAAACCTTAGTCTTATAGACCAATAGGTAATTGAGTAAATATTGCACATATTCAAAAGTGTTTGTGTACTTTAATAAAGATATTTGCGGTATTACTTGCCAAAGCTTCATTTAACGAATGAAAACAATATGTGTATTGAAAAGCCAAACTAACACCCTTTTTTATTCGTAAGTAATACTAGTAGCAAGTAATACAACCTTACATGAAAAAAAAAAGCAACAAACAACAAGTAGCCTATAAAGGACACCACAATGAAATTTACCCCATTAAAAACATTAGCAGCAAGCGCTGTATTATGTGCACTATCAAGCACTGCTTATGCAGCGACTGCCGCAAAAATTGGTGATACGGAATTTACTTACGGTGGATACATTAAACTCGACTCTATGTGGAGTGATTATTCAGCGGGTGCGCCTGCAGGCTCAAACGTAGGTCGTGACTTTTACGTACCAAGTACGTTAACAGTTGGCGATGATAACAGCTCAGATGCTGTATTTGATATGCATGCTCGTGAGTCACGTTTTAACTTTGGCACAGCCACTGTTATGGATAACGGTAAAACCGTTAATACTAAAATTGAAATTGACTTTTTGGCCTCGGCTGCTGGCGGTAATGAGCGAGTTTCAAATTCTTACGCCCCGCGTATTCGCCATGCCTTTGTGACTTACGATGGTTGGTTATTTGGTCAAACATGGTCTAACTTCCAAAACGTGGGAGCACTTGCTGAAACGCTTGATTTTGTTGGCCCTGCTGAGGGCACTGTGTTTGTGCGTCAATCGCAAATTAAATACACCACTGGCGCATGGTCGTTCTCATTAGAAAACCCAGAAAGTACAATTTCTACTACTAGCGGTATGGTAGTGACCGATGATGCATCATTGCCTGACTTTACAGCTCGTTACACACACAAAGCCGATTGGGGTAACATTGTGGTTGCAGCGCTTGCTCGCCAACTTACTTATAAAGTAGGCAGTGTTGATGCAGATGAAACTTCTTTTGGTATTAGTGCATCAGGTAAAATAAACCTTGGTGAAGACAACCTTAAATTTATGCTTACTCAAGGTAAAGGCTTAGGCCGTTACGTAGGCTTAAACGTTGCTCACGGTGCAGTACTTAATGGCGATGAACTAGATGCAATTGATTCGACTTCTGGTTTTGTTGCTTACCAGCACAAGTGGACAAGCCAATGGCGTTCAACGTTCTTATATTCATTCTTCAGTGCTGATAACAACACTGATTTATTAGCTATTTCTGGTGATCCGACTGAATCAAGCCAAAGCTATAGCGCTAACATTCTATACTCACCGGTTAAACGTCTAACTTTTGGTGCTGAGCTAAAGCATGCTGAGCGTGAAACTGAAAGCGGCGTTGATGGCGATTTAGACCGCTTACAGTTTTCTGTTAAATACTCTTTTTAATAACTAGAAAGCTAACTACTTTAAAAAGCGGCCTAGGCCGCTTTTTTTATAAGCGAGATTGAGTTCTATATAATTCATCAATTCGTACCTAAAATCTTTATATGTGGCGCTAAAATCCAAAAAAATAGAATTATTATTGACAAAAACACTAAACACAATTGCAAATCGATATCATTTAGATTAAGTTACGCACTTCTTTTGAACTAACTGGAAAAACTTATGTCGTCCCCTCAAGTTTTGCGTTTATCTAAACTAAGCTTTGCTACTTCTTTAATTTTATCTGGTTATGCACTTGCTGATGAGGCAAATGTAAAATCTGAACCTCTCGAAAAAATTGCGGTATATGGTCAGCATCATAAAAACTACATTACTGAAGAAGCGCAATCGGCTACCAAACTAGGTTTAACAATTAAAGAAACACCACAATCAATCTCGGTAGTTTCACGCGCACTAATGGACGACTTTTCACTAGACGACATAAATTCAGTACTTGAAAGCACGCCAGGCGTAACAGTAGAGCAAATAGAAACAGATCGTACTTACTTTAAGGCCCGTGGTTTTGAAATTACGAACTTTCAAGTTGATGGCTTAGGGATCCCACAAAGCTCAGGCTCTATTCAAGGTAGTCTTGATACATCAATTTATGACCGTGTAGAGATAGTTCGCGGTGCTAATGGTTTAATGACTGGCGCCGGTAATCCTTCTGCAACTGTAAACATGGTTTTAAAAAAGCCAACTTATACAACACAGGCAAATGCATCAGCATCGTATGGCTCATGGAATAAAAAACGTTTAGATTTAGATGTATCTACGCCAATAAATGAAGACCACGCTGTACGCGCTGTATTTACAAAGCAAAAAGCTGACTCATATTTAGATCGCTACGAAACAGATAAAACCATTGTTTACTTAGCCTACGAAGGCAAATTAACAGACAACACATTATTAAGCGTTAACTATGTTAACCAACAAAAAGACGCAGATAGCCCGCTGTGGGGTGCACTACCTCTTTATTATACAGACGGAACAGCAACCGATTACGACGAATCAACCAGCACTGCTGCTGACTGGTCTTACTGGGATAACAGTGCTGAGCAAGTATATGTAACACTTGAACAAAACTTATCGGCAACATGGGTAGCTAGAGCACGTTATGCTCACATCGAAAACGAACAAGACTCAGAGTTGTTCTACGTATACGGCACCCCTGATAAAGATACTGAACTTGGTTTAACAGGTTATGCTAGCCGTTATGATTACGAAGATAAGCATGACTTATTTGATTTATATGCCAGTGGTAAGTTTGATTTATTTGGCCAAGAGCACGACCTATCATTTGGTGTTAGCCAAGCTAAAATGGATTACAACGAGCAGTCTCTTTACGATTACACTACAGGCAATGGTTTTCCTGATATGCCATCACTTAAAACGTGGGATGGTGTAGTACCAGAGGCAACACTTGCTGATGGCTTAGATGGTAGTGATATTACTAACGAGCAAAAATCAGCTTACATATCTACTCGCATTAAATTAAGTGAGCCTTTAAGTGTGCTCGCTGGTGTGCGTTATACCGATTGGAAAACAAAAGGGAACGCTTACGGTGTTGAACAAACAAGAAGCGACTCTGAAGTTATTCCTTATATTGGCACGGTGTACGACTTTAACGAGTCTCTATCAGCTTATGCAAGCTACACAGAAACATTTGTACCGCAAAAAGAGCTTGATATTAATGCCAACCAATTAGCTCCCGTAATAGGTAAAAGCAGTGAAGTTGGTATAAAAGCACAGTTACTTGATGACCAAATTTTCGTAACTTTTGCTTACTTCGATGCAAAGCAGGAAGGGCTTGCCATAGCTTTACCCGACTCACTACCTAGTGATACGCGTTATTATGCAGCAGATGGTATTAACAGCAACGGCTTTGAAGTTGAACTAAGTGGTCGAATAACAGATGATTTAAGCGCAAGTGTAAGTTTTAGTAACCTAACTATTGATGGTGATGATTTAGTTAAAGATTACACACCTGAAAATCAACTTAAAGTGGCCGCAACCTACCAAGTACCTTTAGTTGATGGTTTATCATTTGGTGCAAACTATCGCTGGCAGGATTCAACTAGCCGAGTTCAAGTCGAAGATGCAAATGGTATTGCAAGCGTCACTACTCACCAAGATGCATACGGGTTACTTGATTTAATGGCCACTTACGAAATTACAGATAACGTAGGAGTCACTTTCAATGTAAATAACACCACCGGTGAAAAATATTTGCACAGCCTGTACTGGGAACAAGGTTACTACGGTGCACCTCGTAACTACGCCCTATCTGTAAACTGGCAATTATAAATATATTTGATTAATTAAAGACTCTAGATTTTTTTCTATTGAGTTAAAAAGCGACACATTTTTAATGTGTCGTTTTTATTTTATCTAACCTGATGTAAGTTTTTAATAACAAAAAAGCGCTAATCATTACTGATTAGCGCTTTTCAAAGCTCGGGTCAAATCAAGCTTAAAAACTCATTTGGGTGCAGTTTAAAGGTCTGGATCGTCGCCTAACTTATCTTCACCGTCTTCAGGCTCAATAGTTGCTTTTAGTAAAAGCATTTCGCGTAACTTACCTTCAATCTCATCTGCAATTTCTGGGTTTTCTTTCAAAAACTTAATTGAGTTAGATTTACCTTGGCCAACCTTGTTGCCACTGTAACTGTACCAAGCACCTGCTTTTTCAACAATTTTATGCTTAACACCTAAATCAATTAACTCGCCTTGCTTAGAAATACCTTCGCCATACATGATGATAAATTCAGCTTGTTTAAATGGCGGCGCTACTTTGTTTTTAACAATTTTAACGCGGGTTTCGTTACCAACAACTTCATCACCTTCTTTCACAGAACCAATACGACGAATATCAATACGTACCGATGCGTAAAACTTAAGTGCATTACCACCCGTTGTTGTTTCTGGGTTACCAAACATAACACCAATTTTCATACGGATTTGGTTAATGAAAATACATAACGTGTTAGAGCGTTTAATATTACCAGTAAGCTTACGTAATGCCTGTGACATTAAACGTGCTTGTAAGCCCATGTGCGAGTCGCCCATGTCGCCTTCAATCTCAGCTTTTGGTGTAAGTGCAGCAACCGAGTCAATAATAACAACGTCTACCGCGCTTGAACGTACTAACATGTCACAAATTTCTAGTGCTTGCTCACCTGTATCAGGTTGAGATACAAAAAGGTCATCAATATTTACACCTAGTTTTTGTGCATATACAGGATCAAGAGCATGCTCAGCATCAATAAAGGCACATGTTTTACCTTCTTTTTGAGCTTCTGCGATAACTTGTAAAGTAAGCGTTGTTTTACCAGATGACTCAGGACCATACACTTCAACAATACGTCCCATAGGTAAGCCACCTATGCCTAAGGCAATATCAATACCTAGTGAACCTGTAGATACAGATTCAATGTTTAATGCTTTGTTGTCACCCAATTTCATAATTGAGCCTTTACCAAATTGACGTTCAATTTGTGATAGTGCTGCGTCTAACGCTTTTTGTTTGTTATCGTTCATTTTGTTCTCCAATCCAGCTAATGCGAACAAGTATACTGTATGAAATCACAGTATCAAGCTAATTTTTTATTTTATCTCATCTATTACACTTTTTAATGCAAATACAATAGCTTGCAGTCTTACTTGAGCCCTATCACCAGTAAATATTTGTTTAAAGGTCAGTACTTTGTCATCAATTTGTATGCCAAACCATACAAGTCCAACAGGTTTACCTTCTGTCGCCCCGCCAGGCCCTGCAATGCCCGATACAGCTATAGATATATTAGCGTTTGTTGCTTTAATAGCACCTACTGCCATTTCATGGACTGTTTGCTCGCTCACAGCACCGTATTGATTTAATGTACTAGCACTAACATTGAGCAAATCTTGCTTTGCTTGGTTACTATAAGTGACAAATGCACGGTCGATATAAGCTGAGCTTCCAGGTGTATCGGTAAGCGCATAACTCACTCCGCCACCAGTACATGACTCAGCAGTAGTGATCCATAAGCATTTATCCGTTAAAATAGCGCCTAATTGCGCAGCAAGTGTTTTAATCTCTTGATGTAATTCCATATTCAGCCTTTGGGTAAATACATGTCGTTTGATCTTTATGCACCACACACTATAAAACAACAAACCCCTATGATGCAGCAGTATCTAAAAATAAAATCACAGCATCGCGATATTTTATTGTTTTATCGTATGGGCGATTTTTACGAACTTTTTTTTGATGACGCAAAACGCGCCGCTCAATTACTCGATATTTCGCAAACTCATCGTGGTAAAGCTGGCGGCGATCCCATTCCTATGGCTGGCGTACCCTACCATGCGGTAGAAAACTACTTAGCACGTCTAGTCCAAATGGGTGAGTCAGTCGCTATCTGCGAACAAGTGGGAGACCCTGCAACCAGTAAAGGCCCTGTTGATCGTAAAGTAGTGCGTATAGTTACACCCGGTACAATTTCTGATGAAGCCTTGTTACAAGAACGACAAGACAATCTCCTTACCAGCGTTTGGCAAAGTAAAAAAGGCTTATACGGGATTGCTTATTTAGACATTAACTCTGGTCGTTTTAATATTGTCGAGGTAAATACCGACGAAGCCTTTAGCTCAACTATTCAGCGCCTATCACCAGCCGAACTTCTGTATAGCGAAAGCTTTGAAAACGTTCATTTAATTGAACATATAAAAGGCGCTCGCCGTCGCCCAGAGTGGGAATTCGACTTAGATACGGCTCAGCATTTATTATGCGATCAGTTTGGTACTAAAGATTTAGTTGGCTTTGGTGTTGATAAAGCCCATAGCGCGCTTGTTGCTGCAGGTTGCCTAATGCAATACGTAAAAGATACACAACGTATTGCACTGCCGCATATTCGTGCAATTACGCTTGAGCACAACGAACACGCTGTTATTTTAGATGCCGCTACCCGTAAAAATTTAGAATTAACTGTTAATTTATCGGGCGGGTTTGAAAATACACTTGCTCAAGTACTTGATAAAACAGCAACGCCAATGGGTTCTCGCTTACTTAAGCGCCGTATTCATACACCAATTCGTAATAAAGACGAGCTAAATTCACGTTTAAATGCAATTAGCGCTATTTTAGACGCGCAGCTTTGCGGTGAATTACACGAATCATTAAAAGAGATTGGTGATGTAGAGCGTGTTATTGCACGCCTAGCTTTATGTACTGCACGCCCGCGTGATTTAACTCGCCTGCGCAGTGCGCTACAAGCACTTGCACCACTGCATACTTTGTTAGCTGACGCTAACGATCCTCGTATAGCAGGTATCATCAAGCACTCGCCTGAACTCCCTGATTTACAAGCGTTATTAGAACGAGCTGTGATAGAAAACCCACCGGTACTTATTCGTGACGGTGGTGTTATTGCTCCAGGTTACAATAGTGAACTTGATGAGTGGCGTAACTTAAGCAAAGGTGCAACCGACGTACTTGAGCAATTAGAACAGCGAGAGCGCGAACGTACGGGCATTAGTACGCTTAAAATTGGTTATAACCGCGTACATGGCTTTTTTATTGAAGTAAGTAGAGCTAATGCGCACTTAGTGCCAGCCGACTACATTCGTCGCCAAACGCTTAAAAATAACGAACGCTACATTATTCCAGAGCTTAAAGAGCACGAGGATAAAGTACTCGGTAGCCAATCAAAAGCTCTCGCGCTTGAAAAACAACTATACGAGGAGCTGTTTAGATTTATTGCTCCACATATTGAGCAGTTGCAAATGATGGCAGCAGCATTGGCCGATTTAGACGTTTTAAACAATTTAGCTGAGCGTGCATTCGCACTCAATTATGCAAAACCAGAATTGTGCGATAACGACAATATAAGCATTAAGCAAGGTCGTCACCCTGTTGTTGAACAAGTAATGAAAGAACCGTTTATTGCTAACCCTGTTGAATTAAACAGCCAACGTAAAATGCTAATTATTACCGGTCCAAACATGGGCGGTAAATCAACCTATATGCGCCAAACGGCACTTATTGTTTTAATGGCTCACATTGGCAGTTATGTGCCCGCTGACAGCGCTAAAATTGGTAATATCGACCGCATATTTACACGTATTGGTGCAAGCGATGATTTAGCATCAGGGCGTTCAACCTTCATGGTAGAAATGACCGAAACAGCGACTATTTTAAATAATGCCACGGCGCAGTCTTTAGTGTTAATGGATGAGATTGGTCGCGGTACAAGTACTTACGATGGACTCTCTCTTGCATATGCAACAGCCGATCATTTAGCATCAAAAATATCTGCTAAAACATTGTTTGCTACGCACTACTTTGAATTAACAGAACTTGCTGAGCAAACCACGGGCCTTGTAAACGTGCATCTTGATGCAATAGAACATAACGACACGATTGCATTTATGCATACAGTTCTCGACGGTGCAGCAAGTAAAAGCTTTGGTTTACAAGTAGCCGCTCTTGCAGGTGTGCCAAAAGCTGTGATTGCACAAGCAAAGCAAAAACTTAAGTTGCTTGAAAATCATCAAAGCGTTACTGCACCAAATACAGAGCAACAAGCCTTTACTTTTAATAACGAAATTGCACAAAGTGCCCCTTCTGAAGTTGAAGAGCAGTTAAGCGCAATCGACCCTGATAATTTATCGCCACGCCAAGCGCACGATTTGTTATATAAACTAAAAGCATTGCTGTAATTTATATCATCTAATTTACAAGCATAAAAAAAGCCGAAGAATAAACTCTTCGGCTTTTTAACACACATAGTCTCTTAAACTATTTAACTAGTTACGAAAACTGATTAAACAAGCTATCTGTACTTAAACCTTCTTGTTGCAAAATGTCTTTTAAACGACGTAATGCCTCTACCTGAATTTGTCTTACACGCTCACGTGTTAAGCCTATCTCACGACCTACATCTTCAAGTGTTGATGGCTCATAACCAAGCAATCCAAATCGACGTGCCAATACTTCACGTTGTTTAGGGTTTAATTCTCCTAACCAGTCTACAATATGTTTATTAATATCATTATTTTGTACTTCGCCTTCAGGGCCAGCACTTTTTTCATCTGGGATGATATCAAGTAGTACACTGTCGTTTTCGACACCAATAGGCATGTCTACTGATGCAATTCTTTCGTTTAAACGTAGCATTTTAGTAACGTCTTCAACGGGTCTATCTAGGCAAGCTGCAATTTCGTCAGCTGTTGGCTCATGGTCAAGCTTTTGAGTTAACTCACGTGCTGTACGCAGGTAAACATTAAGTTCTTTAACTACATGAATAGGTAAGCGAATGGTACGCGTTTGGTTCATAATGGCACGTTCAATTGTTTGACGTATCCACCATGTAGCGTAAGTAGAGAATCTAAATCCACGCTCAGGGTCAAATTTTTCAACTGCGCGAATTAAGCCTAAATTACCTTCTTCAATTAAATCGAGTAGAGCAAGGCCGCGATTATTGTAGCGACGTGCTATTTTAACAACCAAACGTAAATTACTTTCAATCATACGTTTACGTGAGGCTTCACAGCCTCGAAGTGATTTGCGAGAAAAAAACACTTCTTCTTCAGCACTAAGCAAAGGAGAAAAACCAATTTCGCCTAAATAAAGTTGAGTTGCGTCAAGATTTTTAGTTACTTCTTCTTTAGCAAAGATTTCATCGTCGTCCATTTTATCTAGTAGAGCGGTGCTTTCATCAACATCGATGTCACCGAATTTTTCGTCAGTCATAGTGTGTTTGTCAAGTTTTGCTGCGCTAGCCATGAGCCTTCTCCCGAGCAATTATCAATACCTGAAAATTAGGGTAGATACTTAGCAGGATTGACAGCTTGTCCACGGTAGCGAATTTCAAAGCGAAGCGCGGTGACCGGAGATTCTGAATTACCAATTTCTGCTATTTTTTGTCCTGCCTTAACCTTCTGCTTTTCTTTAACAAGTAATTTCGAGTTATGTGCATAAGCACTTAGGTAATCATCATTATGTTTCAATATGATTAAACTACCATAACCTCGAAGGGCGTTACCCGCGTACACTACAGTTCCTTGTGCCGCAGCTAAGACTGAAGCCCCTTTGCGATTAGTAATCTGTAAACCTTTATAACCGTTTTCCTTATTAGAAAAGCGTTTGGTAATTTTGCCCTGTGCAGGCCAAAACCACTTAACTTTACTGCTCGACAAACGTTTAGTATTACTAATTTTGTTACTGGCTTGTTTCTGAACATACTCTCGTTGTTTTGGGGGATCAAGCTCTTTCTTTAAAATTTTGTTATTTTTTTGTGATTTTTTTATAGACTTTTTACTCGAATTCGTATAATTTGCATCCCTTTTTGTTTTTTCGGGCTTAGAGAGTAAGGAGATGTTTTGCCCAGGGAAAATTGTGTAAGGTGATGGAATTGAATTGTTTTTTGCAAGTAATCTAAAGTCTTGCCCAGCACTAAAGGCAATAGAGTAGAGCGTATCTCCTTTTTGTACTTTATAGCTAGTCCCATTAATGTTAACAGTATGACCTAAATCATTAACATTATTATTTAAGCTACTAACAGGTGCAGGAACATGGCGAGAAGAGCAACCAAAGAGAAAAATACTAATAAATATAGTTATATACAGTAAACACTGTTTATTCATTGTATTTTTCCCCTAAATTAGAAAATTGATATTTTTAACGCTTAACGCAATAAAAAGTAAGCTAGCGCAATTAATACCACTAATCCCCAACCAAGTATTTCAATATACTGACGTAATTTTCGCTCCATTTGAGCTCCGCCCCACTTCATTAAGGCTGAAACTAAAAAGAATCGCGCACCGCGCCCAATGGCTGATGCTATTAAAAATGGCAAAAATGCCATTTGTAAAACGCCTGCGCCAATCGTAAATACTTTATATGGTATAGGCGAAAAACCGGCTAAAAACACAACCCAAACACCGTAATCCTTAAACCAGTTTAGTGCTATATCAAACTTTTCTTGCCAGTGCATTTGTGCAATCAATGGCTCTACAACGGGTTCAAATAGCCAAAAACCAAGTAAGTAACCAACCACTCCACCAATAACCGATGCTATTGTGGCAAAGCTTGCAAATCGCCATGCTTTGTTTGGTTGCGCAAGCGACATAGGTGCAAGCATTACATCGGGTGGTATCGGGAAAAAAACTGATTCTGCAAAGCTCATAGCAGCTAAGTAACGTTCCGCATGACGGTGTTTTGCCCACACTAGGGCCATATCGTATAACTTGGTAAACAACTTCAAAATGAATTCCTATTCAATATCGCCAGGTACTAACGGCACAAATCTAACGGGAGCAATAACATGCTCTTTATAATTATCGCCTTTGCGGATAACCATTACTAATTTTTGATCGCTCTCACCAATTGGGGCTAATAACACGCCACCATCGGCCAACTGAGCAAGTAAGTCTTGCGGAACTTTAGAGGCCGCAGCAGTCACTATAATACCATCAAACGGCGCTTGTGATTGCCAGCCTTGCCAACCATCGCCATGCTTCATGGTTACATTATATAAATCGAGTTGCTGCAAACGTCTTTTTGCCTGCCACTGAAGTGTTTTAATACGCTCTACCGAGTAAACCTTTGTAAACGTTTTGGCCAATATTGCAGTTTGATACCCAGATCCTGTACCTATTTCTAGCACTTTATTGCGCACACCAGCTAAACAAAGTAGCTCTGTCATGCGCGCTACTATGTAAGGCTGAGAAATTGTTTGCCCTTGCCCAATAGGGAGCGCTGTATTTTCATAGGCTTTGTGTTTTAGCACATCATCTATAAAAATATGGCGCGGAATATCAGCTATAGCACTAAGTACTTGCGTATCTTCAACACCTTCACGCTTTAGTAAGTCAGAAAGCGCTTTAGCACTGCGGGTATAATTAGCGAGCACGATTAATCTCCAAATCGGCTAACCATTCCCCTACTGCCTTTAAGCTATCTTTAGCTGTCATATCAACACTCAGTGGCGTAACTGAGGCATAGCCATTATTGATTGCGTAAAAGTCGGTGCCTTCACCAGCATCGCTTTCGGTGCCAAGCGATCCGTACCAATAAATATCACGCCCCCAAGGATCGGTTTGTTTCGTCATCGTTTCAGCTTTATGACGAGCACCTAAACGTGTTACTTGCACCCCTTTTAATTCACTTAATGGAATATCTGGCACATTAATATTTATTATTTGATCTTTTGGAAGCGGATGCGAAGCCAAGCCTTTAATAATATTTACGGTAACAGCAGCGGCTGTTTCAAAATGATCGCCATTATGTGAGCAAAGCGATACCGCAATTGCAGGCAGACCTAAATGGCGACCTTCAGTTGCAGCGGCAACAGTACCGGAATAAAGCGTGTCATCACCCAAATTAGCACCATGGTTAATACCTGCAACAACTAGATCTGGCTTTTCATCAGCTAACTGATTTACACCTAAATGTACACAATCAGTGGGTGTGCCATTAACCGACATAAAACCATTTTCGAGTGTAGTTGCTCGTAGCGGGTTCATAAGTGTTAAAGAATTACTCGCGCCACTACAGTTGCGATCAGGTGCAACAAGGGTTACATCTGCAATTTGTATAAGCGCCTGATATAAAACCGCAATACCTTTGGCATTTACGCCATCATCGTTACTTAACAGTATCTTCATTTATGCCATTATCCTTTTCTTTGCGCTCTCGAGGGCTAGCATCTGTGTAATCCACTAGCTCACGTAATAATGCGGTTGCAAAACACCCTTTTGACAAACCAAAGCTTAGTTTTAGTGTGGTTTCATCAAGTGTTTCAACAGTTAAGTTTTGTGGAATTAAGCGCAGCATTCGGCGCTCATTTTTAAGGCCTAACTCACCTAAGCCATCACACCATGTTTGGAAAGGTTCGAGCCATATTTTTTCTTGTTCGGTTAAGCCTTTTTCGCTTTTTCCCACCATAGGTGCCGACATCATAATATCGCCGGTGGCTAATCGCTCTATGTTTTCGTCATTAATTGCATCTTCAAAAAATGCATTGCTGCCGCTGAGCATAAATACTTCACGGTGCATTGTTTTAGCTAAACCATGCTCTTTTACACGTAGGCTCACTAACTGATTAAATACATGCGATCGTGCTGCTGAAATAATAATACCGCGCAACTTTTTATCGCGAATACGCTCACCGGCAAACATTTTTTCAGCCATAACTAAGTTATGACCGCCATGCCCAAAGCGCTGTTCGCCAAAGTAATTAGGCACACCTGCGCGTACTGCGTTAATACGACATAAAATATCAAGAGGGTTGGTTACGTTACGAAGCGTAATAGTAAATTTATTACCTTTGTGGCAGCCCGTACGTAACTTACGGTCGTGGCGCTGTTGCGACACAATAAAAATACTCTCGCTATTCAAGTCGCTAAAATCGATAGGCTTTTTAATCGGTACTTTTACACTAAACCACTGCGAGCACACGCCGTGGCGATCTTTCATGCCTGCATAGCTTACGTCTCGCGGTGAAACACCCGCACGCTGTGCAATTAGCTTTGCAACGTATTGCGTGTTTTCGCCTTTTTTAACCACCTGCAAACACACGTGTTCGCCACTGCCGGTAAATTCTATACCTAAGTCTTCATCAACCATAAAGTCTTCAGCTGTGGTTTTAAAATCAGCTTTAGAAAGCGGTGCACCGTATAAATAATTTAAATCGCTCATGCGTTTTTTGTACTCGCAAGCTCTTTACTCATAATAACCACCGCATGGCTCGAAATACCTTCTTTGCGCCCTTCAAAGCCTAGCTTTTCGGTAGTAGTGGCTTTAACGTTAATTTGGCTAAGGTCGCAATTTAAATCGCTGGCTAAATTAGCGCGCATAGCTTGAATATGTGGCAGCATTTTTGGTGCCTGAGCAACAATAGTCACATCGCCATTACCAAGTACATAACCTTGCTCTTTAGCTAAGCCCACCACATGGCGAAGTAAAATACGGCTATCGATATTTTCATACTCGCTAGCTGTATCGGGAAAGTGCTTACCAATATCACCCATTGCAAGTGAGCCTAAAATAGCATCGCATAATGCATGAATAGCAACATCACCATCTGAGTGCGCTAAAAAGCCCTGCGGGTAATCAATTTTTTCACCACAAATAGTTAACGGGCCTTCGCCGCCAAATTTATGTACGTCAAAACCATGGCCAATTCGTATCATAATCCACTCTCGTTTTGTTGTTTGTGTAATAAAAACCCAGCCAGGTCTAAATCCTCTGGCGTGGTTATTTTAATATTATCGCTACGACCTGCTACAAGCTTAACCGGTTTACCCACCCACTCAATTGCACTGGCTTCATCGGTAATAGTAGCCCCGCTTGCTAATGCGTTTTGCAGTGCATTTTTAAGCTCGTCATATTTAAAAAACTGCGGGGTAAGTGCTTGCCATAAATCGTCTCGCGGCACCGTTTGTAGGGCATGATTGTGGCCGCGTTTTATGGTGTCTTTTACTTTGCTAGCTAAAATACCGCCTTCATCAGCGCGTATACATTCATCAATTAAACGTTCTATATCACTGATATTAACTAATGGACGAGCAGCATCATGCACCAACACCCATGTTGGTGGGTTAGGCGCTAAAAAAAGCAAGCTATTAAGCACCGAGTCGGCTCGCTCTTTACCGCCACNCTGGCTCGCACAATGCGATTATCAAGCAGTGGGAGTTCGTCAAAATAGGGGTCGCTGTCGCTAAGGGCAACAACAATAGTGCGTAATTGAGGTAATTGAGAAAGTTTAGCTAAGGTGTGTTCTAAAATGGTTTTACCGGCTAATTGTATATATTGCTTAGGCGCATTGTGCTGCATTCTACTGCCAACACCCGCCGCAGGTACAATTGCTGCAATAGTCTGTTTATTTGTCATATTGTTTGCCCGGTAAAACACGAATAAATGTTTCGTCCGGTTTAATCATTCCCAATTCGTTGCGTGCACGCTCTTCAATGCCTTCTCGGCCAAGCTTTAAGTCTTCAATATCTGCTTTAAGTACTTTATTACGTTTAATGAGTTTTTCGTTGGTTTGATGATGCGACGTTACTGCACCTTTTAGTCGTGTGTAGTCTTGTAAACCATTATGACCAAACCATAATCTGTATTGTACAAACAGTGCTAAGCACAGTAAGCCAACTTGAAAAATACGCATTTAACACTCCTTATTTTAAGTTCCAAATACCTTAACTTTAATACGCTAAGGGGCGCTTTAAATTGCGCCAATTAATACTACCCGCTAAAAGCATTTCGCGTAGTGATAAAACCCGCGGCATACAACGCTTCGAAAATTGCCACTGATGCCCGCAACATGCAGCGGTTAAACTCACTTTACTTGGCTTTATTAGCTGAGCATTTTGCTGCTCTAGCCCATTTCCTAAAAAATCAAACCAACCAAGCTCGTTACAATGCAGCTTATTTTCGCCTAACTGATCGATACTGTCTATTCTAAGACGCACCTGATCGTAGCCATGCAATATAACGGGCACTATAAGCCCCACTTTGGCATACGTTTGATAAAAAAGTTCATTAGCTTGAACATTCACATCGGGTGGGGTCGGTTTTTGCTTTTCAAGCCACGTACCATTTTGTGCATCAAGCGTAAAAGGCGTGTCACCATTGGCAACTAACGTTGCCGCTCGCTCAATATAATAAGGTAGGCTTTTTAACTGGCGGCGCAGTTTATCGGCATTAGGCTCTGCAACTAATCGCTGAACCTCACGCTGATAAAACGCATTGCACAATTGTGCATACAACACTTTTTGTGCATCAGTTTGCCAAATTTCAACTTGCTGTTGAGCACCAAGTGACTGATTTTTAGCGACCAAAAGCTGTACTCAAAAATATTCAGGTAAATGTTTTATAACACAGTATTGAATGTTTTTTAAGCGCAGCGCACTATTTAAGCGCTTGGCTTTTCACCTAATTTTGCTTTACCAGATTCTAAAAATTGCACAACCGTATTACGCTTTTTACCAATCAATAAACTGCCATCAGCTAAAAACATAAAGTTTTGCCAATTGCGTTTAAATACATCAAACGTCGTTTCGATAATATTATCGCGTGCCATACAAAAATAAACCGTGGTGTTAGCTTCCCAATCTAAAAACGTTAAGATTGCTTCTGGTGGTAACGCATCGCCATTTTCCCACGCATCTTGCCAATCTACTTCTTGGCTAAAGCTTTTTTCTTGACCACACCAATCGGTGTCTTCAAAAAAATCAGGGTGATCAAACTCACGGCTCACCATGGTTGTCCAAAGTACGGCTGCGCGCTCGTCGCTCATAGGCTTAATTTTTGCTGCGTCTTCATCAGATACAGGTAAATCTTTGTGGCGAAAAACCCACGCCTTTTTGTAATCATCTAAAGAAATATAGTTCATAGTATTGGCAAATTAGTTAACATTAAAAGTGCAAAGCCAAATTATACAAGAGATCAAAACATGACTACAGCAATAAAACCACTTTCCCTAAAACCAGGCATATACCAACACTACAAAGGCCCGCAATATAAAGTTATTCATGTTGTCACCCATAGCGAAACCGAGGAACAGCTTGTGATTTACCGAGCACTTTATGGAGAATTTGGTATATGGGCGCGCCCACTTAGTATGTTTTTAGAAACTGTTGAAAAAGAAGGTGAGGTCATACAGCGTTTTGCTTATATTGGACCTGCTGCTTAACTATGGCATTATAACAAAATAACTTACTGCTCAGACCAGACAAGGGTACACCGTGCAATTTAATTCAACTGACAATTACATAGCGAGTAGCGCGCTTAAACAAGCTGTAAATGCCGCCATTATGCTCGAAAAACCACTTTTAATTAAAGGCGAACCAGGCACAGGTAAAACCATGCTGGCTGAGGAGTTGGCTAAAAGCTTAGATACCACGCTTATTCAGTGGCATATAAAATCGACTACTAAAGCGCAGCAAGGTTTATACGAGTACGACGCGGTTTCGCGCCTGCGCGACAGCCAACTAGGTGACGAGCGTGTACACAATATTGGCAACTACATCGTTAAAGGTAAGCTTTGGCAGGCATTTACGTATGCAGAGCTTAACGGCAAACGCCCAGTGCTTTTAATTGATGAAATAGACAAAGCCGACATAGAGTTCCCAAACGACTTACTACTTGAGCTCGATAAAATGGAGTTTCATGTTTATGAGACTAACGAGCGCATTGTCGCAAAAGAGCGCCCTATTGTAATCATCACATCAAATAACGAAAAAGAATTACCGGACGCATTTTTACGCCGCTGCTTTTTTCATTACATTGATTTTCCTAGCAGCGACGAAATGCAGCAAATTATTGACGTGCACTACCCTAACGTTAAACAGGATTTAGTACGCCAAGCACTTGAAGTGTTTTTTAACCTGCGCGAAGCAAACGGCCTTAAAAAGAAACCTTCCACCAGCGAATTACTCGACTGGTTAAAGCTTTTAATGGCTGAAGACATAGACGCTAAAACACTGCACGACAAAGCTAAAAAAGGCGGTTTAATGCCCATGTTCGGCGCATTACTTAAAAATGAGCAAGACATAAGCCTAATCGAAAAACTCGCGTTTATGAGCCGTCGCTAGGGCCTGTTGACCTTTCAGGATTAAAATTTGTTCTAACTAGGGACGATTTAATCGTGGCGCGAGGTTTGTAACCTAGTGGGCTAAGTAAAAGCCGAGCAACAAAGAGTTAATCGTCCCTAGGACGAACCTTCAGGCAGCGCGTGTTTGGTATTTATGCTGTGTTATCGCCTATTTATGGGGAATAACCACACTACATAGGCTCTGCCTTGCCTAAATACCAAACACACTGCTGCAAATTTAACCTCGAAAGATAAACAGGCCCTTATATGTTGATTGCATTTTTTTTCAAACTGCGTGAATACCGTTTACCGGTGAGCCTTCGAGAACTACTCGATTTAATAAACGCCTTAAAAAAAGGCGTTATATTTGCCGACGTAGACGCTTTTTACCATTTAGCACGCACCATAATGGTAAAAGACGAAACGCACTTTGACCGATTTGATAAAGCCTTTAGCGACTACTTTAGCGGTATTGCCGATCTTGATTTGCTCGAGAGTTTAAAGCAACAGCACAACTTACCTGAAGACTGGCTACGTAAAGAGTTTGAAAAACATCTAAGTGATGAAGAAAAAGCCCAACTTAAAGCTATGGGCGGGCTCGATGAGCTTATGAAAACCCTAAAAGAGCGTTTAGAAGAGCAACAAAAACGCCACGCTGGCGGTAATAAATGGGTAGGTACTGGCGGCACATCACCTTTTGGGGCATACGGCTATAACCCAGAAGGCGTGCGTATTGGGCAAGACGGCAACCGTAACCGCCAAGCAGTAAAAGTGTGGGACAAACGAGAATACAAAAACCTCGACACCGACAGAGAAATTAGTTCGCGCACAGTTAAACTCGCCCTTAAAAAGTTACGTAAGTTTGCCCGCACAGGCGCAAGCGACACGCTTGATTTAAACGAGACTATTCGCGCTACTGCAAAACAAGGCGGCATGCTTGATGTAAAAATGGCACCCGAACGCCACAATGCAGTAAAAGTATTAATGCTGTTTGATATTGGCGGCTCAATGGATGACTACATCCACACCTGCGAAGAATTATTTAGCGCAGCCCACAGCGAGTTTAAACACTTAGAGTTTTACTACTTTCATAACTGTTTATACGAGCACGTTTGGCAAGACAACGCGCGCCGACATTCAAACGTAATAGACACCATGACGCTCATAAACAAGTTCACTAGCGACTACAAAGTAATATTTGTAGGCGATGCCACTATGGGCCCATATGAAATAGCCTACCCTGGCGGCTCCGTAGAACACTACAACGAAGAGCCCGGCAGTGCATGGTTGCAACGTGTAACAAACCACTTTGATAAAGTCGCCTGGCTCAACCCACAACCCGTTGAACACTGGCCTTACTATCAATCAATTGGCTTTATAAAGCAGCTAATGAACAACCGCATGTACCCGCTGAGCTTGGATGGGATAAGTAGAGCGATAAAAGAGCTGAGTTAAAAGGGATAAAATGAAAAGGAATATTTACTTAAATGAATGGGTTGCTTCTACTCTTCTCATACTTATTGGATTCATCGCAGGTATTTCAACGAATTCAATTATGGATATACTACTGAGCAAACTTAAACAGGATAGCCTAGCTAACTGGATAACCTCTATCAGTACCTTTGCAATAATGTTAGGCACTATCGCTTTAGCCTGTATAGCTTGGAAAGTAAGAAATTCTTGGATTGAAGAAAAAAAATACAACTTGAGTGTTGGTTTATTAAAAGACATATCATCCTTTTATTGTATCTCTTTCGAGCTTAGAAAATCTCAAGTTCGAATTTTCGAACTATATGAAGATCTGAGATACTCAGAAAATGATGCTGATGAGTCTTTGCAGCAAGAACTTTTGAAAATAAAGTCATTAAACAAAACGAAGTATCATGATTATTTAGAAGCACGTCGCCTGTATGAAAACTTAGAAAAAGAGCAAGTAAAATACAAAAATACAGCATTAGTTAGCTCATCTTTAGTTAACTGGGGAAACGAAGCTGTAGAGCTTATAAAAAGCATAGAGGAAAATACCGTAGCGTTTTACGAAACTATTTCACCAAAGTATAAGCTTTTATCAAAAAGAGCAGCTGAAAATGATGAAGGTATTTTGGATTTACCTAAACTAGAGGAATCGAAACTTTTTATAAAATACGAAGGAAAAAATACATTTAGTGACATTGATGGTGACGACTAACTTTTTCGTATTCGTCCTTCATTTTACATTGCCACTTGATGCTATTAACGAATAATAAAGGATAGAAATGTGCAAATCTGATAAAGCGATTCTATTAGGGATTAGCTTAGTATTTATTGCAGGTATAATTGTAGGGCAAACCTTTTCTTTTGAAATAAAACTCAGTGACTTAATTGCAACCTTAGTTGCAATCATCACATTTTATTATGCTTTTCAAGGATTACAGCACAATAAAAGGATATATCAAAACTCTATAAAACCTGTAATTGAAAGGTTTATTAGCGTAGACAATGAAAAGTATGTTTATAACTTCCAACTGAAGAACTACGGTACAGGATCAGCTATAAATCTGAAATATAAGATACTATCAGATGCCGGTGAATTATCTCATAAAGATCTCCAACAGAAACTACTCTTATTTGGAGATATGAAGCTGGAAATAGGAGCGGAATTAGGTATTTCGCCTAATTCATCATTAAATATAATCACTATGAAGATGAGCAATGAAGCTAGTTTCACGGAAGTAATAAAATACCTTGGTACAATTGAACTTCATGTTAACTTTTCATCAATTCAAGATGATGTTCAAGATAAGGTTTTTTCACTCACTCCCTGAAACTAAGTTTAAATAATCCCTTACTCTTCTTGTTGTGATTCAATAAAAAACGAGTAACACATACATATTAATTATTAAATTTTTACAACTCAGCTATATGATTTAGCGTCTCAGGATGACGCTGCACAAGCTTTAACAATGTTATCGCTTGCCCATTCGGTGCGCTGTGTCCTTGATCCAAGTATTCGAGCGTTCTTGCTGAGGTATGTAAAATGTTTGCAAATACACCACGCGACATATTAAATGTTTCTCTAATATTTACTATTTCATCAGGTGAGATAGCAAGGTCGTTGATATCATTTACTTTATAAGAACGTAACGTAAGCTTTCCTTGTGAATGCGCTTTAGCGTCCGCAAGTGCTGTAGTTAATCTGAAAATAAATCACGTTTACTCATTACGCCACACCTTTAAAAGCTATCTTAATAATCTTGATATCAAGCAGCAATAGTTATTACTTGCTAATAAACTTACACATTCCGAACCCTAAAACATCGCCATCACGCTTTACATAACCATATTGTGTATAAAAGCTTTCTTTACCGTGAGCACTTAATAAAGCTATTGTAGCGCCATTAGAACAGGTGTTGCTTAGGTAGTTTTCAATGTGAGTCATAACTAAATGACCAATACCTTTGCTTTGATAACTTGGCGCAATAATTACATCTTGAATATAAAAATACATTGCGCCATCACCAACAATTCTACCAGTGCCTATTAACTTATCAGTGTCGTACACTGTAACCCAAAAAAGTGAGTTTTCGATGCTTGCTTTTAATCTTTTATCGTCAGGATTTTGCCACTTTACTTGTGTACGTAAATTGGCAAACTCATTCAGTACTGGGGCTTTAAGTTCAACGTTATAAGCCATAATATCTCTTTCTCACTTTTAAAGCTCTTTACTCATAAATAAGCTATACGGGTCTAGCTCATAATTACCAAACGGTTCGCACTTTTTAAAACCAAATTGAGTGTAAAGCTTTTGCGCGGGCAAAAATGCCTCTGCTGTTCCAGTTTCTAAACTTAGCTTTTTGTAACCTCGCAGTGTTGCCTGCTCAATAATATGCGTAAGTAACTTAGCCGCTATGCCTTGGCGCAAATAGTTACTTGATGTACGCATTGATTTAATTTCGCCATGCGTTGTATTTAGCGCTTTTAAAGCGCCAACACCCGCTAAATTATTATCAATCCATAAGCTATAAAAGGTTATATCAGGCTGAGTGAGTTTAGTTACATCAAGCGCATGTACGCTTTCTACAGGCGAGTGTTTTAGCATATCGTTATGATGCGCTTGTAGTAACTTTATAACGTGTGGGTTTGAAAGCTCGCCTGTTCTTATATCCATTTATGCCTCATTTAAATTTTAGGCTTAAGGGCTTTAACTAAAGCCCAAAGTAAAAAGCTATATTTAGGCTGCTAGTTTCCAAACCACAAACGCCACAGCAAAACCAACTAAGTACACTAAGCCTAGCCAGGTTAAACTGCGCAGTAATAGGCTGTGCTTAATAGCTGGCTCTGATCGCACAAGGCTAAAGTTAAGCCATGCAAAAACGGGGGTGGTTACAAAAGCAAGTGTCATTGCAAAGGTAAGCATAGGGCCAAGGGCTGATTTAAAAAATAAAATCACCGCCATACCAGCCAACGCTTGTAATATAAGCCACCTATTTAAACTGTGTTTTGATTGCTTAAAACCAAGTAATTTGTGTGATTCGTTAAGTGTGCGGGCGTAACCGTCAAGTACGGTAAGTGTGGTGCCAAACATACACAAAAACGCGATGGCTGATACCAAAGGCCTTGCCCACTCGCCTATTGTTGATGCGTACATATCAATCAGCTGTTTAGCAAACGCTACACCACCGAGCTCTATATTACTGTTTTGCCCATATTGCACTAACGCACCTAAACTAAAAAATACCAGCGCAAGCCCGGCGGTTAACCAATAACCTAGATTAAAATCGAATAAGCCTTGGTTTTTAGTCACATTTTGCTGAGCTTGTTTTTCTTTAAGCCACAACGAGCTCAGTGCCGATATTTCAATAGGCGCTGGCATCCAGCCCATTAAGGCAACCATAAAGCCTAACATGGCAAGTTCATATGGTGAGGGGCCAACGTAGTTTACAGGCGCTACTGGGCCGT
Organism: Pseudoalteromonas sp. TAE79; assembly: GCF_000498015.1. Taxonomy (NCBI): domain Bacteria; kingdom Pseudomonadati; phylum Pseudomonadota; class Gammaproteobacteria; order Alteromonadales; family Pseudoalteromonadaceae; genus Pseudoalteromonas; species Pseudoalteromonas sp. TAE79. The sequence goes on along the minus strand of NZ_AUTL01000073.1, from coordinate 55,165 downwards.
TATTTATAGCAATAACCAATGCAGTGATGGTTGCTATAGTAAGTAGCCCCATAATTACTTTTGCTACGTTATCGAGCGCTTTAAAATGCCCCAGTAATAATATAATTAAACACACGGCCAATATTACCCAACACAATAAGGTAACAGGAATGCTAATAGGTAATGCGTAGTGTAATAAGCTCGCCGTAAGCAACAATACACCTGCGGTATTTACCACAGCGGCAATAATATTGAGGGCAATAAAGCTGTAAAAATAGCCAGGGCCTTGGTTTTTATACCCTTCTACTAAACTGTTTTTGGTGGCGAGTGTGTATTCCATACCAAAACGAAAAAACGGGTACTTTAAAACGTTAACCACCATAATAAGCCAAAATAGCTGCCAGCCAAATAATGCGCCTGCTTGAGTAGAGGCCACCAAGTGTGAGCCACCAATGGCAGCGGTTGCCATTAAAATACCTGGGCCGAGCGCCCCTAACCGAGACTTCCATGTGTTTTGTGTGTACTGCATTAACTTCTCAAATTTGGTGTGTTATGTGCTTTTATTATTAATTTTTATCATTAATAAACTGTGTGAATGCATAACTTACCTAAATTACAGGCAATAAAAAAGAGCCATACGGCTCTTTTTTACAATACTTTGGAACTAAATTTTATTTAAGATCCATCTCTTGGATGATCTCGTGTGCTATTTCAGGTGTAGTGCTAACAGGCTTTTCGTGTAAGTTTGCTTTTATCTGCCCTTTTCGATGTTTTAGTGCCGCATCGAGTTTTTTAGCTGCGCTTGCAATGGCTGGGTACATAACTTCGTTTTCCCCTTTTACCGATATGCGCGTGCCTTCGTAATTAGTGCTAATTTCAGCTTGGATTTTATGATGCTCTTTAGACAAAATAATATCGAGTGCAATAAGCGATGGAAAGTGGCTCTCGATTTTTGAAAATTTTTCGTTGATGTGCTCTCTAATAGAGTCAGTAACTTCAACATGGTGACCAGAAAGATTAATTTTCATAGGGTATCCTTTTATTTGTTACCTCATAAATAGTATTGGGGGCTATTTAGATTAACACAAGGAAAAAAGAGAGATATTTGAGGTTTATTTGCGGTTTTTGGTGATTTAAATCATGCGTTGTGCAAAGTTTATGCAAAGCCCATAGTACATGGGCTTTCAGACGTCTAGCTGTATTGATTAATCTGTGTACGAACAACAGTAGTCAGCAAAATCAGATACTTTTACTTTAAAGCTTACATTTGCATCAACATTAAACGATTCACCCGCGTTAAATGTTTTCCACTCACTTGCCCCTGGTAATAAAATATCCCATTGGCCAGCTAAAAGCTCCATGCACTCTTTTTGGTTTGTATCAAAAACAAACTCACCAGGTTGCATAAAGCCTAACGTTTTCGCTTCGCCATCACCTAAAATAACGGTACGGCTCGACACTTTTCCGTCAAAATATACATTGGCTTTTTTTACTACACTCACGTTATCGAACTTTGGCATTTTTAGCTCCTGCTATTAATTTAAGATTTTTATTTATAAATTTTATCGCACTACCTTGCCTGATAGCTTACTTTCTTGCAAGGAAAGCAGCATTGTTCAAGGTGAAGTTGCTTCATGTAAGGGCATAAAAAAACCCGCAGCATGTGCGGGTTTTTCAATTACTTACTTTATTTAATCAAAGCGATTAAAAAAGCTCGTTTGCTTTGCTTACAATGTTTGCCACTGTAAAACCAAAGTGCTCAAACAGCTCACCAGCAGGTGCTGACTCACCAAAGGTAGTCATACCTACTACTGCGCCATTTAGACCTACGTACTTGTACCAGTAGTCAGCAATACCTGCTTCTACTGCTACGCGGCGTGTAACAGATGCCGGTAATACGCTTTCTTTGTACTCTGCGCTTTGATCTTCAAAGGCATCAGTACATGGCATAGATACAACACGTACCTTTTTACCTTGGCTGCGTAGCTCAGTTGCTGAATCTTGTGCTAGTTGCACTTCAGAGCCCGTCGCAATTAAAATAATTTCAGGATTGCCGTCACAGCTAAGGATGTAACCACCCTTTTTAACATCGCTTAATTGCTGTGCGTCACGCGCTTGTTGCTCAAGACCTTGGCGAGTAAAGATTAACGATGTAGGACCGTCTTTACGCTCAATAGCTTGTTGCCATGCAATTGCCGACTCAACTTGGTCACATGGGCGCCAGTTGTATAAGTTAGGCGTTAAACGCATGCTTGCAATTTGCTCTACTGGTTGGTGAGTTGGACCATCTTCACCTAAACCGATTGAATCGTGCGTGTATACAAAAATGCTTGGTTGCTTCATTAATGCAGCCATACGTACGGCATTTTTTGCATATTCAACAAACATTAAGAACGTAGCACCGTAAGGAATAAAGCCTTTATGAAGGGCAATACCATTCATAATTGCCGACATACCAAACTCACGTACACCGTAGTAAATGTAGTTACCGCTTGCATCGTCGTGTGTTAAACCTTTAGAGCCATCCCAAATTGTTAAGTTTGAGCCTGCTAAATCGGCTGAGCCACCCATAAATTCTGGTAATAACGGACCAAATGCGTTTAATGCATTTTGTGATGCTTTACGAGACGCTGGGTTTGCTGGGTTTGCTTGTAATTGCTCAATGTACGCTTGAGATTTTTCAGCCCAATCGCCAGGCAGTTCGTTATTAATACGACGCTTATATTCAGCTGCAAGCTCTGGGTATGCTTTTGCGTATGCTGCAAATTTTTCGTCCCAGCTTGATTCAAGCTGCTGACCTTTTTCTTTGCTATCCCATTGTGCGTAAATATCATCAGGAATTTCGAACGCATCGCCAGTCCAACCTAAGAATTCGCGAGACGCTTTAATTTCGTCATCACCTAGTGGTGCACCGTGACAATCGTGGCTACCAGATTTATTAGGTGAGCCGTAACCAATAATTGTTTTACAACAAATTAGTGATGGTTTATCGGTAACACTTTTAGCTTCTGCAATTGCAGCACTTATAGCATCGCTGTCGTGACCATCAACACCACTAATTACATGCCAACCGTATGCTTTAAAGCGAGCTGGCGTGTCATCTGTAAACCAACCTTCTACTTCACCATCGATTGAAATGCCGTTGTCATCCCAAAATGCAACAAGTTTACCCAGACCTAATGTGCCTGCAAGTGAACCAGCTTCATGAGAAATACCTTCCATAAGGCAGCCATCGCCCATAAATGCATAGGTAAAGTGATCAACAATATCGTGACCTTCGCGGTTAAACTGTGCAGCTAGCGCTTTTTCAGCAATTGCCATACCTACGGCATTTGTGATCCCTTGACCTAATGGACCCGTAGTAGTTTCGATTCCTGGTGCATAGCCATATTCAGGGTGACCTGGTGTTTTAGAATGCATTTGACGGAAGTTTTTAATTTCGTCCAGTGGTAAGTCGTAACCACTTAGGTGCAATAGAGAATAGATAAGCATTGAACCGTGGCCGTTTGAAAGAATAAATCTGTCACGGTCAGCCCACTCTGGATTTGTTGGGTTGTGTTTTAGATAATCGCGCCATAATACTTCTGCGATATCAGCCATGCCCATAGGGGCTCCAGGGTGACCAGATTTGGCCTTTTGTACTGCGTCCATTGACAAGACGCGAATAGCATTTGCAAGTTCTTTGCGAGATGGCATGAATTCTCCTACCTTTATGTGTATTTGCGCGGGTATTTATGTGTTTGTTTATGCACCCAAGTAACTTGGGTTTGTTTATATAGACCATTCTTACTTATTGTGGGGGCTGTGTGCAATTAAAAACCCTATAAAAGTGAGGCATTATGAATATTTTTTAAGACCAAAAAGTTATTAGAAATTTTATTTAGACGTCTAGGCGTAAAAACACTATGCAAGGTGTTTTGTTTTCGATAAAATACGCCCCTTAATTTTTTAGCGCTAATACCGACGTTTGTGAAGCGCAATATTTGTGAGCAGAATTACAATGGCAAAACATTTATTTACTTCTGAATCAGTTTCTGAAGGTCATCCGGATAAAATCGCCGATCAAATCTCTGATGCGGTACTTGATGCTATCCTAGAGCAAGACTCTCATGCCCGTGTTGCATGCGAAACTTACGTAAAAACCGGTATGGTTATGGTTGGTGGTGAAATCACTACTAGCGCATGGGTTGATATCGAAGAAATTACACGTAAAACAATTCGTGACATTGGCTACACAAATTCAGACATGGGCTTTGATGCCGATTCATGTGCAATTTTAAACACTATTGGTAAACAGTCTCCTGACATTAACCAAGGTGTTGACCGTACTAGCCCAGAAGAACAAGGCGCTGGCGACCAAGGCTTAATGTTTGGTTACGCATGTAACGAAACAGAAGTACTAATGCCTGCTCCAATTACTTACTCACACCGTTTAGTACAGCGCCAAGCTGAGGTTCGTAAAAGCGGCGAGCTTAACTGGTTACGTCCAGATGCAAAATCTCAAGTTACTTTTGCATACGAAAATGGTAAGCCAGTAGGTATTGATGCAGTAGTACTATCTACTCAGCACAGCGAAGACATTTCACAAAAAGATTTAGTAGAAGCGGTGATGGAAACTATCATCAAGCCGGTACTTCCTGCAGAGCTTATTACAAGCGCGACTAAATTTTTCATTAACCCAACAGGTCGCTTTGTAATTGGCGGACCAATGGGCGATTGTGGTTTAACAGGTCGTAAAATCATCGTTGATACATACGGTGGTATGGCTCGTCACGGTGGTGGTGCTTTCTCTGGTAAAGATCCATCAAAAGTTGACCGCTCAGCTGCATACGCTGCACGTTACGTTGCTAAAAACGTAGTTGCGGCTGGCCTTGCTGATAAGTGTGAACTACAAGTTTCTTACGCAATCGGTGTTGCAGAGCCTACATCTATCAGCGTTGAAACGTTTGGTACAAGCAAGTTAGAAGAAAGCCGTTTAATCGAGCTTATTCGTGAACACTTTGACTTGCGCCCTTACGGCTTAATTCAAATGCTTGATTTAGAGCGCCCTATCTATCTTCCTACAGCGGCTTACGGCCACTTTGGTCGTGACGAATTCCCTTGGGAACGTACAGATAAAGCTGATGCACTTCGTGCAGCCGCTGGCCTTTGATTGGTTAAGTAAATATAAAAAAAGCGCCAATTGGCGCTTTTTTTTATATGTAAACTAATTGAGTAAAAGCAGCTTTAAAAGCTACTTTTAAATCTATTAATCCATTCCTTTAGTAAGTAACTGCCACGCTGTAGCCATATACTTATTATAAGCTTGCTCTGTTGCTACATCAACTGGTTCAAAAGGCTGCGGCTTAAGTGGTGCTAAGTTAATCCGATCCTCTGGTTCAACTTTTTGATACTCATATATTGACGAAAAATCACCACGCCAAAGCTGTTCTGGTTTACGCACAGTTTGAAAACCAAATACAGTACGATCTTTAGGTTGATTTAATAGCGACTGGCCCATGCTATAAAATGTCGTATTTTGCGGTGCTATTAAGTTTAATAATGTAGGTGCAATATCCATATGGCTCGCTAATTGCTCGCTCGATACCCAGTTTGGATTTACACCTTTACCATAAATAACAAGCGGTACATGTGTTAGTTCATATAGATCAGGGCGATGATGTAAATAACGGCGACTATAGTGATCACCTGTAATTACAAATAATGCATCTGGGTAGCGCTGCTCCATTTTACGAACAAATTGACCAAGCATTTTATCGGCATACCATAAATGCCCTAATACGTAAGGGTCTAATAAGTCATCATCTAAAGCTTGAATTTCCTTTGGATAGTCAGCAACTGATTTTAAAGGATACCCATACTTATCTAAATCTAAGTTAAATGGCCCGTGGTAACTCCCACTCATGATTAAGTTAAAACTTTTTTCATCTGTTTCAGTATCGACTAAATCAAATAACTGACCATCATCAATTCCCCACACACCAGCACTTCCTTTACCTCCAGTGTCTGCGGCCGAAAATACTTTATCAGCTCCTTGTGAAAGCACATATTCGCCTATATTTTGCCATGACAGCAAGCCGCCATAATAAAATCGACTTTGATAACCTAGTTGCTCAAGTTGATTAAATATTGATAACTTACTCGCTGGTTTTTGTGGTCCAATACGGCTCATGTTAACGCCCGAAAACGCTATACCAGACATAAGGCTAGATAGCGAATTCATAGTACTGCTTGCTGCAGGTAATACATTATTTAAATATATACCTTTACTAGCTAAATTACGTAGTTCATTAGTTAAATTGAGCGATGTATATTTTTGCTGTAACGGCCAAGCATCATAACTTTCCATAACAATAAAAAACACTTGTGAAGGTGCCGCTAACATTGGCGCACTGGTTTTTTTCTCAAGCGTCGCTAAAGGGTTATCTATGTCAGGTGCATTTTTTTGTAAGTAAGGATTGTGACCATTTAAACCAAAACTTTGTAAATCATTATAATCTTTAATGGCATATATAAAGCTTCGAAACGGATTTATTACAAGATTATTTACAAAAGCATCTGTCGTTACTGCTGACCATTTTCGAGAAGCAGGACGAGTTTCAAATGATCCTCTTATTGCACAAACAAATAAAACAATAATCAATGCAACTAAAATCGTACGCTTTAATATATTAGTCGTGAAAAGATGGTTGATAGCACTATAGCTTTTCCTATCAACTAGTTTATTTATTTTAAATGCTATCGCTAATAAAATAACTAAACTAAGTAGGCTACCCCACGGTTTATATTGCTCGATTACAGTTAATGCAATTGCCTGTTGATCGTCATTTAGCCCTTCGAACATAAAAAAGTTAAACTGGCTTCCATATTCAGCAATGTAAGTAATACTCGTTATACATAGTATTGTTGACGTAATGAAAAATATTCGACTTGTATATATACGTGCTTTTCTAACCCATTGTCCTAAACGCAGAGGCTGTAAAATACAGTTTAAAATAAAAACAATACTAAAACAGACTCCCGTCGCGGCAGAATCAAATGCTAGACCCGCTTTTAATGTCGCGATTATTGAATCAATATCTAGTTCGGAAGTTATACGATCACTAAAGTGAATTAAAAAGAAAATCCGAAAGCCCATAAAAAGTAGTACACCAGCAAACCAAAGAGTGGCGATACGTCCGCTTTCTTTTACAAATTCTAGCCAGCGACTAGATGGAAGTGTGTGTGTGTTTAGCAAAATCCTGTACCTAATATATTATACCCCTAGGAAAACAATTTTACTTGTTTAAGCTATTTCAACAAGGAAATAGCTGTAATTACTTATAATTAAAGAATAAATTTTACATATAAAATATTCTATTCACATTTAATTGCAAGTAATGGAATATTCTATTGAAATACTAATCAACTTTTTTTGTAAGTCATCTTTTGGGAAATAGATACGTTTAACAATTTTATTTTACATAAGAGATACATTTATAAAGGGGTTCGGTTTATACTCGCTTCATTATAAAGCTTTAGGGATAGTTAAATGGCCGATAACTTTCGCGTTATATTTGCAGGACTTGGCGATAACGTTGACATAAAAACAGCGTGCGCAAACTTAGCTGCAAAATTAAAAACGTCAGATGAAAAAGTAGCTCTTTTTTTTAAAGGTAAGCCGCTGTTTGCGCCAAGCGATAAAGACAAAGCGTTAAAACAGACTAAGTTATTAGCAAGCCTAGGTATTAAAAGTAAGCTGCAAGCTGTTTCAAATGCGATTCAAAATAGCTCCCCCGCAGCTGCAAATAACAACCAACGTGATGAACGTATTTTTGATGCACTTGATTACATCACTAGCAGCTTAATACGCCTTGAAGAAAAGCTAGATGAGCTAGAGCAACGCCTTCCTGAAGCTCAATTAAATACACCAGACGAAAGTGTAGACGAATGGCAAAATGACGACCTAATGCTAGATGAGGATTTAGCGACTCCTAAAAAACGCAGTAACTTACTTTTATATTCATTGATTGCAACTGCCACCATTTTGCTAGTCGTACTGGCTGTTTTTTTAATTTTTCCCGATTTATTCTCTTTTTAAAAATGGCTAATTAGTTTAATGAGCAATAAACGCGCACAAATAAGAGCTGAAATTCGTAACACCCGTAAAAACTTGTCAAATAATCAGCAAATGATTGCTGCGCAATCGCTAAAAATGAATTTTATTCAACACTTAAAAAGCGAAAACACAACGAATTCAAAGCATATTGCCATTTATTTAAGTAACGACGGAGAACTAGACACTTCATTGTTAATTAAAGAATTATGGAACTTAAACCACGTTGTTTATCTACCTATAATACACCCATTCAATGGCGCTAATTTACTATTTCAGCGCTATGAGAAAAACTCACCCATGAGGGCAAATCGCTATGGTATCTTGGAGCCTAAGCTGAACTGCTCTCAAATATGCCCATTACCAGCGCTTGATTATCTCCTTATGCCGTTAGTTGCATTTGATAAACAAGGTAATCGCCTAGGAATGGGAGGTGGGTTTTACGACCGGACATTGGCGCGTTTACATGAACAAAATTGGCAAAAACCGCAACTAATTGGCCTTGCACATGAATGCCAAAAAGTTGATGCTCTACCAATTGAGTCGTGGGACGTACCACTTAAAACCATTATCACCCCAGATAAAACATACTGTTGGTAACATTTAATTTTGGTTACTAGCCGCATATTTCTGACATACATGAGCACAAAGCAATGACACAAGACGAATTAAAAAAAGCAGCTGCCTGGGCAGCACTCGAGTTTGTAAAAGAAAACACCATTGTAGGTGTCGGTACAGGCTCTACTGTTAATCACTTTATTGATGCCCTTGGCTCAGTAAAGGACACTATTGTAGGCGCTGTATCAAGCTCAGAAGCGTCAACTGCACGTTTGGAAGCGTTAGGTATTGAAGTGTTTGAACTTAATAACGTTGATGCTTTAGATGTATACGTTGACGGCGCTGACGAAATAAACGCTCAAAACGAAATGATTAAAGGCGGCGGCGCAGCGCTAACACGTGAAAAAATAGTAGCAGCAGTTGCAAAACAGTTTGTGTGTATTGTTGATGACACAAAGCTGGTAGATACATTGGGCGACTTCCCGCTTCCGGTAGAAGTTATTCCAATGGCGCGCAGCTACGTTGCACGAGAATTATTAAAACTTGGTGGTGACCCTGTTTATCGCCAAGGCGTAGTTACCGATAATGGTAACGTTATATTAGATGTATTTAACTTAAAAATTACCAATGCCAAACAACTTGAAACACAAATAAATTCAATTGTTGGCGTAGTTACCAACGGCCTATTTGCGATGCGAGGTGCTGATAAAGTGATTATCGGTACCAAAAATGGGCCACAAATTAAATAGGATGAGGTTATGAGTAAGGTATCGTTAGCAAAAGACAAAATTAAAATTCTCTTGCTTGAAGGTGTTCACCAAAGCGCTGTTGAAACGCTAAAACGTAACGGTTACAGCAATATCGACTACGTTAAAACATCCTTACCTGAGGACGAGCTTAAAGAGCGCATTAAAGATGTTCACTTTGTAGGACTTCGTTCTCGTACTCATATTAACCAAGCCGTATTAGACTCAGCTGAAAAGCTAGTTGCTATTGGTTGTTTTTGTATTGGTACAAACCAAGTTGATTTAGATGCAGCACGCGAACGTGGTATTGCTGTATTTAACGCTCCATTTTCTAATACTCGTTCAGTTGCTGAACTTGTACTTGGCGAAATTCTACTTTTATTACGTGGTATTCCAGAGCGTAATGCAGCGGCTCATCGTGGTGGCTGGTTAAAAACAGCAAATGGTTCGTTTGAAGCACGTGGTAAAACATTAGGTATTATTGGCTACGGTCACATTGGTACTCAGCTAGGTATTATGGCTGAAAATATCGGTATGAACGTGGAGTTTTACGATATCGAAGATAAGTTATCACTGGGTAATGCAACACAAGTTCATAATCTTACTCAGCTGTTACAACGCTCTGATATTATTAGCTTACATGTACCAGAAACACCGCAAACTAAAAACCTTATTGGTACAGCAGAACTTGCAGTTATGAAGCAGGGGTCTATTTTGATCAATGCATCACGCGGAACTGTTGTTGATATTGATGCCCTTGCAGAAGCGCTTACAGAGAAAAAACTAAGTGGTGCAGCAATTGATGTGTTCCCTACTGAGCCAAAATCTAACGATGAAGAATTTGTATCGCCACTGCGCCAATTCGACAATGTTATTTTAACGCCGCACATTGGTGGTTCTACACAAGAAGCGCAAGAAAACATTGGTATTGAAGTAGCGGGTAAATTGGCTAAATATTCAGATAATGGCTCAACTATTACTGCGGTTAACTTCCCTGAAGTATCGCTACCTGAGCTTGCTAATCGTAGCCGTTTATTACACGTACACCACAACCGCCCAGGTGTACTAACGCAAATTAACCAAGCGTTTGCACAGCACGGTATTAATATTGCTGCGCAATACCTACAAACAGACGCATCTATTGGTTATGTAGTTATTGATGTAGATACAGATCAATCTGAGGTAGCACTTAAAGAACTAAGCGCTGTTGAGGGTACAATTAGAGCACGTATTTTACATTAATAAATACTTTTTATATTAAAAAGGGTCCTTATGGACCCTTTTTTGTATTTAGATTACATATATTTTCTTAAATATTTTTTGAATACCGGATCTGTTGCAGCCAACTCTTTTTGCTCAGCTAATATCTCTTTTAAAATAGCACCTGAGGTAAGCGGGTTTGCAAGTACCACTCTAAATACAACTGTAGGTTGATTATCGTATTTAGAAGGCGTTAAACGAGTACGTGATACAAATGAGCGACCAGACTCTCGCTGACGTTTTTGCATACTGGCAGTAAAACGATTCAATGAAGCAAAAATATCTAACCGAGTTGCAGCATCTGCATCGGTTATTGCTTGTTTAATTTGCTTAGGTACATAACGATACGTTAATAAGCACAATTCAGGTTCTGAAATAAGCTCAAAGTCTTCATCAGCTTTAATTAAATCAGCAAAGTAATGTGCTTTTTTGATGCTTCGATCAATCAGCATTTCGTAACCTTTACGACCAATAACACGTAAGCAAGCATGTACTAACATTGCCATACCAGGTCGGCTGCCTTCAAGTGTGTGGCTACCTAAGTCTTTTGAACCTTTACGTAATATGTACTCAGCATGATGTTCTATTGCATCTGTGGCAGCGGGATCTTTAAATAAAACTAAGCCCGCTCCCATTGGTACATACATTTGTTTATGTGCATCGATGGTAATTGAATCTGCTCGCTCAATCCCTTTTAGTAAAGGGCGATGCGTGTTCGATAAAAGGGTCGCTCCTCCCCATGCAGCATCTACATGAAAATGACAGTTAATGTCTTGTGCTAAGTCGGCCATTTCATCAAGTGGGTCAATATTACCGGTTTCGGTTGTACCCGCTACCCCAATAATCGCCATTACTTTAATGCCTTGCGATTCAAGCTCACGTGCTTTTTCGCGCATAGCTCCTACATCAACTTTATTATTTTCGCAGGTTTTAATACCAATTAAGTTATCGCGACCAATACCGAGTAAATCAACTGATTTACCTAATGAGTAATGTCCGCGTTCTGATATTAATACTGCTAAACCTTTATAGCCGTAATGCAGCATACCGGCAATTAGGCCTTGTGCGCCAATACCTCTAAAATCACCATCGGGTTTTAATAAGCGGTTTCGCGCAATCCAAAGCGCAGTAATATTAGCAACCGTTCCACCTGAGCAAAATGCACCTAATGAGGTTTTAGCACTGTGCATCCATTTAGAATAAAACGAATCTTCTTGCCCATAAGCTAAATGATGCATCATTCCAAGCACTTGACGCTCAAGAGGCGTAAACGCTTTAGACGTTTCTATTTTTACTAGATTTTGATTTAGCCCTACCATCAATTTTGACAGCGGTAATAAAAAATGCGGCAATGCAGAGGTCATGTGACCAATAAAGCTAGGCGCAGCTGTATGCACAGAATGCGCAACAAGTTGCTCCATTATGTCTTGGGCATAAGCAGATACAAACGTTGGATCCTCTGGGATCACTGCCGACTGAAAATCTTTTTCAATTTCATGTAATGGTTTTTCAATTGCCGCTATATTTTCGTTTAGAAAACCTGCTAAATTACTCGAAATTTCAAGCTCGATTTTGCTTAAAGTTGAGTCTGGCGCTTCAGGTACAGTAAATATACGCTTAAGGCTTTCTTTAGAGGCGACGGCACAACGCTTTTGATCCATCTTAATACCTAGTGTGTGTGTAGCTAAAACACGCGCTTACCCATCAAAAACGCCTATTTTTTTAGGACATTTAGAGCAATCGTGTTTCTTTAAAAATTGCGCTAACTTTACTGCAATATAACTAAAATGTCTCGTTTAAACCTATAAAAGCAATCAAAGCGATGACAAAAAAATGATAATTTAATTAAAACTCTACCAAACCTAATTATTTATTGGGCATTTACTTATTTTGGGTATAATAAATTTGATAACAAAAAAGGGACACATATGCCAGAAGGAAGAGTCAAAGTTAGTTGGATAGTGGCAGGCTTTAGCTTGTTTTTAATAAGCTTGCTTACCTACGTTTACTACACTTACCAAACTACGCGTGCTGAAATAATGCAGTCGGTTGATAATCGCTTACTCAATGCCGCCACCAGCGTTAAACATATCTTAGGTGAAAATTACCTAAGTGCGGTTAATCAAGGCGACAACATAAGTTTTTCTTACTATCAAAATAAGAGTAAACAGCTCTCTGAGTTCGCTCAAGCACTTGATATTGCTTATGTGTATTCAATGATTTTAAAAGACGGAAAGGTTCTTTTTAGCTCATCAAGCTACACGCAAGACGATCAGAATAATGGCAAAGTAACTCAATTTTTAGATCTCTACCCTGAAGCTACCGATGCCAATATAAGTGCTTTTTATTCAACAGAACCTATATTTGAAATATCGAGCGATCAGTGGGGCCACTTTAAAACTATTTTTATTCCTTACGTTGACCCTATTAACGGCAATACCTATTTAACGGGTGCCGATATAACTATTTACAATTTAAACGAACAACTTAAAGAAAGTGTGTCGAAAGCTGCTGCAATGGCTAGCTTCTTCTTTTTTATCGCGATACTTGTTGCCGCTATATATATTTATTTACTAAAGCGCTCTTTAGCAACTGACTCTAGTACTGGTTTTTCAAATCATATTGCTCTTGAGTACTTTATTAAAAAAAGTAATGCACATCACATGCAGTTAGCCGTTATTTGGGTTAATGAAATAGAAGATATAAACAGTTTCTACGGCACTGAAGTGGGTGATAAAGTAATGAAAAACTTACTTATTCACTTTAAGCTCAGAAGCTCTGCGCATTGCCATATATACAGGCTAGCAACCAATAAAATAGTATTACTCGCGCCAAAAGAAATGAGTAATGACGAATTTACCGAGCTCGTAAAAACATATAACTTTAATACCCCAGTGTTAACTGATCCTTTTATTTATATAACCCTATGTGCAGGTATTGCCAGTGGTAATAAATCGCTACTACTTGAAAACGCTCATATAGCAGCGCTGCAAGCTAAACAAGGCAGGCATAATGTAGTTAACTACTCAAAAGCGCTACACGATGTAAAAACGCAATATCAATACAATGTAGAAATGGCTAAAGAGGTGCGTGAAGCGTTTGATAACAACCGTATAGTGCCTTACTTTCAACCCATTATTGATACTAATACCAATAAAGTTGTTCAATACGAATGTTTAGCTCGAATGGTAACAGCCCAAGGTGAAGTATTAAAACCTGATGCATTTTTAAATGTTGTTACTCGCTCAAGAATGGACGGCATACTGACCCGTACTATATTTTCACAATGTGTTAGTCGCTTTAGAAAAACAGATATTTGCTGGAGTTTAAATATAACTGCACAAGATATGCTCGACCCTAATTTAAGTGAGTTTATTGCGGACGAACTTAAGCGTTATCCGCATCCTGGTAATATCACACTAGAGCTTTTAGAAACCCAAGCTATTGCTAACTTTTCTGAAGTAAAAGCATTTATTGGAATGGTTAAAACGAAAGGCGTTAAGGTTATTATTGATGACTTTGGTAGTGGTTATTCAAATATATCAAACGTACTTAAGCTTGAAGTAGATGGTATTAAGCTCGATGGCGCACTAATAAAGCAAATAGTGAATGACAAAGACATCTACTTGTTTATTGAACATATAGCCAGTTTTGCTAATCAACTTGGTTTACAATTAATGGCAGAATCCGTAGAAAATGCAACCATAGTAACCGCACTTAAAAAGGCGAATGTGACACTAATGCAAGGCAACTATTTTGCCCACCCAGTGCCACATGTTAATACGGTTACAGAGGAATTAGCACTTTAACTTACTTTAACCAGGGCGTGTTGATCTTTGTGGATTGAAATTTGTTCAATCTAGGGGCGATTAAATCGCGGCGAGAGGTTTGTAACCTAGTGGGCTAAGTAAAAACTGAGCAACAAAGAGTTAATCGTCCCTAGAAAGAACCCAAAGGGCAGCACATGTTTGGTCTTTATGCTGCGTTATCGCCTATTTATGGGGAATAACCACACTACATAGGCTCCGCCTTGCCTAAAAACCAAACATGCTGCTGCAAAATCAATCACGAAAGGTCAACACGCCCTAGGTAAGTTAATAACGAGTCGGTGGCTTTGCTGGCCACTGGCCCAGTATTTACGCTCAAAAGGCGTAATTGCATCGTTTGACTCATAAAGTGTTACATCGCAAGGGTTGCCTGTTAATTCAAGCGCCCGAGCAAACTCCTTGACGTAAATATCCCAATTGCTGCGCACTTCTAATTTTCCACCTAACTTAACGATAAATGGAAAAATAGCTGCGCCATGCCAGCGCCTACGAATATGCTTAGATTTAGGCCACGGGTTTGGATACAACAAATAATGGTGCGTAGGTTGCCAATTAGCAGCAACCGCTAAACGCCAAAAGTCATTTAAGTCTGCTTGCACTAAGATGTACTGACCACTGTCGGTTTGCTTATATTCAACATCGTGCTTATCTAAGCGGTGCGACGATTTATCAATACCGATTACAAGTGCATCAGGATGGCGCTTAGCTAAGTTAGCTGAGCTTTCACCTACGCCACAACACGAATCTAAAATAAGCGGGCCACTAAAGGCTTGTACTTTGGCATTAACCTCGTCAAATGCGGCTTGGGTATGAGCTGCAATTGGCTTTTTAAATTCAGCATCTAAGTGCTTATTTACTATTTCATCAAGCTTTTCGTGAATACCCGCTTGATTAGATACAATACTACGTGAATTTGCATCACTCATTAGTGTCTTAGCCCCACACCTTTTTTGATCAATGTAAGCGCCAATGTAAATAACGCTGTTATAAATACTAAAATAACCCCAAGAGCCACGCTCAAATCAACATCCGACACACCTAAAAAGCCATAACGAAATGCGTTAACCATATAAATTATAGGGTTGATTTGTGATACATTCTGCCAAAACTCAGGCAGCAACGTAATTGAATAAAATACACCGCCTAAGTAAGTTAATGGCGTTAGTATAAAGGTGGGGATAATGCTTATATCGTCAAAACTATTTGCGTAAATTGCATTAATTAAACCACCTAAAGCAAACACAGCTGAGGTTAAAATAACCGTCGCCATAATTACAAAAATATTATGAATTTGGATATCAACAAATAATAACGACACACAGGTCACTATAAAGCCCACCATAATACCGCGTGTCATACCGCCACCCATATAACCTAGAACAATGATGTAGTTAGGTACAGGTGCAACTAAAAGCTCTTCAATGCTTTTTTGAAACTTTGTTGAGTAAAAACTAGAGGCTACGTTGGAATAGGAATTAGTAATAACCGACATCATTATAAGGCCAGGTACAATAAACTCCATATAACTAAAGCCGCCCATATCACCAATACGTGAACCAATTAAGTTACCAAAAATAACAAAATATAAGCTCATCGTAATTGCTGGCGGTACTAAAGTTTGCACCCAAATACGTAAAAAACGGATACACTCTTTAATCCATAAACTCTTTAAGGCTACACCATATTTAAACATTTATTCGCCCCGCCCTTGCTCTAGTAATCCTACAAATAACTCTTCTAATCTGTTTGCTTTATTTCGCATACTCAACACAGTATTACCTTGAGCTGTTAATGCACTAAATACAGCATTTAGCCCTTGAGATTTAGCGACTTCCACTTCAACAGTATGATCGTCCGTCATCGTAAACTTATAACCTTCAAGCGTGACAGGGCTTGCTGGCACTTTTAAGTCTAAAATAAAGGTTTCTTTATCAAGTTTTGCAAGCAATGCTTTAATAGTAGTGTTTTCAACAATTCGGCCATTATCGATTATGGCGATGTTTTTACACAGTAACTCTGCTTCTTCAAGGTAGTGTGTAGTTAAAATAATAGTAACGCCTTGCTCATTTATTTGGCGTAAAAAATCCCACATTGAACGACGAAGTTCTATGTCTACCCCCGCTGTTGGCTCATCAAGTATAAGCAACTTAGGTTCGTGCATAAGGGCGCGTGCAATCATTAATCGACGTTTCATTCCGCCTGAAAGCGTACGAGCTTGCTTGTCTTTTTTCTCTAATAAACCCAGCTGTGCTAGGTATTTATCAGCACGTTTATGGGCTTCGCCACGTGGCACACCATAATAACCGGCTTGGTTAACCAGTATTTGGCTAAGCGTTTCAAACTGGCTAAAGTTAAATTCTTGCGGCACTAAGCCTAAATGCGCTTTTGCAGCTTCTAAATCAGTATCAATATCACAGCCAAATACTTCTACTTTGCCTTTTGTTTTATTAACAAGTGACGAAATAACACCAATAGTGGTTGATTTACCGGCTCCATTTGGACCAAGCAAAGCGAAAAAATCGCCCTCTTCAACTTGTAAATCAACGCCTTTAATTGCCTCAACACCATTTTTATAAACCTTGGTAAGGCCTTCTATATTTAAAGCAATATTTTGCTTATTCATTACTTACCCTCACCATAACCCCAACGTTTTGTTAGGTTATGCTCAATGTTTAAATGATCTAAAATTCTCGCCACCATAAAATCAACTAAGTCTTCGATACTTTGTGGCTTATGATAAAAACCAGGTGCGGCTGGCATAATTGTTACCCCTAGACGAGATAACTTAAGCATGTTTTCTAAATGAATTTCGTTAAATGGTGTTTCGCGAGGCACTAAAATGAGCTGTCCGCGTTCTTTAATTACCACATCAGCGGCGCGCTCTAATAAATTATCAGACGCCCCCACTGCAATTGCAGAAACCGACCCGGCACTACATGGGCATACTACCATTTTTTTAGGAGCAGCAGAGCCCGAAGCCACAGGGCTAAACCAGTTATCTTTACCGTATACTTTTAGCTGTTCAGGTTTGGCATTAAACAGCGTACTTAACTGCTCTGTGGCTTTATCTTCATTACCAGAGAGCTTAATATTTGATTCTGTATCAAGCACCACGCGTGCTGCACTTGAAATGAGAACGTAGACCTGAAATTGCTGCTCTAGTAATACTTCAAGTAACCTAAGCCCATAAGGCGCACCCGATGCACCACTAAATGCGAGCGTAATTCTATCTTTAAATTGCACACTATTCTCCGCTGTATTTATCAGCTAAGCCATCAACAAGGTGTTGATGAAGGCCATTAAAACCGCCATTGCTCATAATTAAAATATGTTGATTAGGCTCAATATTTTCAAGCACTGTATCAATAATTGTTTGTGTGCTGTTAAAGCACTGCATGCCTGCTTTATCTGCTTGCTCTTTTAGCGACCAATTTAGATTCTCTGGTTCAAAAAGGAGTACGTTGTCAGCATCACGTAATGAATCTAATAATGTATGTTGGTGTACGCCCATTTTCATGGTGTTTGAGCGCGGCTCTAAAATAGCGATAATTTTTTCATCGCCTACTTTTGCGCGCAATCCTGCAAGCGTAGTTTTAATTGCTGTTGGGTGATGCGCAAAGTCGTCATACACTTTAATATTATTTATATCCGCCTTTAGCTCCATACGCCTTTTAGGGCTAATAAACTCTCCTAAAGCATCAATACTATGATCAATGGCTATACCCACATGGCGCGCTGCTGCGATAGTCATAATCGCATTTTGAACGTTATGCTCGCCTATTGCTTGCCAACAGACAGTGCCCTGCTTTTCGCCATTAAGTAATACATTAAACTCACTTCCATCGGCTTTTATTAATTCATAGCTCCAATCATCGCCTAGCGTTTCGCTTTCGCTCCAAAGCCCTTGTGCTATTACGTCATTAAGCGCTACGTCTTGCTTTGGCCAAATTACCTTGCCGCTTTGAGGTAATGTACGCATTAAGTGATGAAATTGTTTTTTTATTGCGTTTAAATCTTCAAAAATATCAGCGTGATCGAATTCAAGATTATTTAAGATAAGTGTACGCGGGAGGTAGTGTACAAACTTACTGCGCTTATCAAAAAAAGCTGTGTCGTATTCATCGGCTTCAATAACAAAAAATGGCGTTTCACCCACTTTTGCCGATACACCAAAATTTTGCACTATGCCGCCAATTAAAAACCCTGGTTTTAAACCTGCGTACTCTAATACCCACGCAAGCATACTTGCTGTGGTTGTTTTACCATGCGTACCAGCAACCGCAAGCACCCAAGAATCTTGCAGTAAGTTATGCTTAAGCCACTCAGGGCCAGATGTATAAGGCAGACCTTTATCAAGCACATATTCAACACATGGGTTACCCCGGCTCATTGCATTACCAATAACGACCATATCTGGCTTTGGCTCTAATTGAGATACGTCATAGCCTTGAGTTAGTTCAATGCCAAGCTCTTCAAGTTGCGTACTCATTGGTGGGTAAACGTTTTGATCGGAACCCGTTACTTTATGACCCAACGATTTAGCAATGGCTGCAATACCACCCATAAACGTGCCACAAATACCCAAAATATGTATATGCATATACTTTCCTTAAATCGTATGCTCACTTTACAGCTATGCAAAGTTTAATGGCGCTATAATGCCAAAATTCGTGCTTAGTTACCATTGCGAGTAAGCATTTCACTCGTGCCAAAATGACCACTTGATAATAAAAAAGCCTTCTTAATTAGAAGGCTTTTTCATTAGTCATTATTTGCTACATCATTAAAAATACTATCAAACCTATACCGAGCAATAAACGATATATCACAAATGGCAACATACCCATTCGCTCTATTACTTTTAAAAACATAAATATACAGGCATAAGCCGATAAGAACGATAACACCACACCTAGTAATAATGTATTCCAATCAACCACATGGTCACCCAAAGCAAGCTCTGCAGTATAATAAAGCCCCATCATAGAAATAATTGGAATTGCCAGTAAGAACGAAAAACGCGCTGCGCTTTGCTTATTCATTCCAAGCATTAAACCAGCAGTCATCGTGATACCTGAGCGAGAAGTTCCCGGGATCATTGCAACAGCTTGTGCAAAACCAATAATAAGTGCTGTTTTCCAATTAAGCTGATAAATAGTTTTAATTTGCTTACCTTTTACATCCGCGTACCAAAGCAATAAACCAAACACAATTGTGGTAGTAGCAATTACCCAAGCGCTTCGTAGGTACAACTCTATAAAGTCTTTTAAAAGTAAGCCTAAAATAGCGGCAGGCACAGTGCCTAAAATTATCCACCAACCTAGCTTACTATCATCAGTAGTACCCTGTGCTCCAAAGGATTTAAACCACGCACTGAGTATGTCGACGACCTCTTTGCGAAAATAAATAACAACGGCAATTAAAGTACCAACATGTACTGCCACGTCAAACGCAAGCCCTTGATCTTCCCAGCCTAAAATTTGCGATGGGAGAATTAAGTGCGCAGAACTAGATATTGGTAAAAACTCAGTAAATCCCTGTATGAGGGCTAAAATAATTATTTCGATGATACTCATGGGTTAGAAAACTCCACCTTCCATAGCTTTTGTTGAGGGTTATTATATTCATTCCATAACTGCGCAATCGTTTGTTTAGCTACAGGATGATAGAAATCTGGGGCAACCTCGCTAAGAGGTTGTAATACAAATGCGTTTTTAGTTATTTCATCTCGTGGTAATTGTGCTGGAGAAGCGCAAATTACATCATCATAAAATAGTAAATCTAAATCGAGCGTTCGTGGACTAAATTTTTTATCGTTCGCTGTGCGTCCATTATCACGCTCTATTTGTTTTAATAAAGCGCATACATCAACAAGCGACATATCAGTTGTAGCGCCAACGACTGAATTATAAAAATTATTGCCAGCAAACCCAACTGCTTCACTTTCAAAAACAGACGAGTGTACAATATGTTCAAAGTGCTGCTTAAGTGCAATTAATGCACATTGTATATAATGCGCTTTATTTATATTTGACCCTAGGCTGATATAAATTTGAGCCATTTAGTCAGTTGCCTTAACACGTGTAATTTCAACACCTACAGTTTGCGCTTGTGCTACTGCTGCTGGTTTACTTACTCTTATAGTAACTTGTGGAGTATTAAACTCGCTTAAAATAATATGCGCTAATTGTTCAACTAAAGTTTCTAGCAACTCTACAGGTTTTAAAGTGCAGTGCTCAATAACTCGCTCACTTACTTTTGAGTAATCGAGTGCTAAATTAATATCGTCATTTTCAGCTGCAGGCTTAATATCGCTTAGCATTTCAATATCAAAATAAAGGCTCTGTTTACTTTCTTTTTCAAAGTCGTACACTCCAATAATAGTGTCGACGTGCAATTGAGATATAAAAACCTTATCCATTGATACTCCAAATAACAACAAACTACTAAGCAACTATACTAAGCATCAATAAAATTAATACTGTATATGGTTTAGCCAGTGTTTAAATATGTAAAAATAACTTCTACAATAGCAAAATAACTAAACTAGCTATTAAATAGCCTGTTAATAATTTTTACGATAAATTTTGCTGCCAATAATAGCCTAAAAGCACTATCAATTGGTATAGCAATTAAAAAATAAGGAAGCGCGTGTTAGCCACTATAATGTTTGTTTTAGCTTATTTACTTGGGTCGATTTCGTCGGCTATTTTAGTGTCGCGGTTGTTCAAACTCCCAGACCCTCGTAATAGTGGTTCTAATAACCCAGGAGCTACAAATGTTTATAGATTAGGCGGAGCATTTCCGGCTTGCTTGGTTCTAGTGTTTGATATTTTAAAAGGCACTATTCCGGTATGGGGGGCTTATTTTTTAGAAGTTGAACCTTTAGAGCTTGGTTTAGTCGCAGTAGCTGCTTGTTTAGGTCATATGTACCCACTGTTTTTTAGCTTCAAAGGCGGTAAAGCCGTAGCAACGGCATTTGGCTCATTATTACCTATTGGCTTATCATTGGCAGGTTTACTTGTGTGTACTTGGTTAGTTATAGTGGCAATAACACGCTATTCATCACTGGCGGCGCTTGTAGCTGTATCTTTAGCGCCCTTGTATACATGGCTAATAAAGCCACTTTATACTCTTCCCGTTACTTTTATCACGCTGTTAATTATATTTCGTCACCGTACTAATATTATTCGATTATTTAGTGGGGAAGAACCAAAAGTGGGTGCTAAAAAAGCACCCAACGATGAAAACAAAAATATCTAAAATATGAGTCATTAAATCGGCTCAAGGCTATCTATAGGCCAACGAGGTTTTGTTTTCATATCAAGCGTGGCAAATTGCCCTGCTTTTAAACGTTGCATTCCGGCATAAGCAATCATTGCACCATTGTCGGTACAAAATTCAGTACGCGGATAAAACACTTCGCCTTTCATACCTTTCATTACGCGTTCGAGCTGCAGTCGAAGCTGTGTATTTGCACTCACACCACCGGCGATAACCAAACGCTTAATACCTGTTTGTTTAAGCGCACGCTTACACTTAATAACGAGGGTATCAATAACCGCAGTTTGAAATGCATGCGCTATATCAGCTTTGGTTTGATCGTCGTCGTCATTTTCACGAATCGAGATTGATGCCGCTGTTTTTAAACCACTAAAACTAAAATCAAGACCTGGCTTGTCGGTCATAGGGCGAGGAAATACAAAGCGCTTTGCTACGCCTTGTTCAGCCATTTTAGCTAAGCGCGGGCCACCGGGGTAATCAAGACCAAGTAACTTAGCCGTTTTATCAAAGGCCTCGCCTGCGGCATCATCAACTGACTCACCTAGTACTTCGTATTGTCCAATACCCGCTACTTTAACCATCATGGTATGACCGCCCGATACAAGCAATGCAATAAACGGAAACTCAGGGGTATTTTCCTCAAGCATCGGAGCAAGTAAATGCCCTTCCATGTGATGTACTGCTACCGCAGGTATATCCCAACCGTATGCTAATGAACGACCAATAGACGTACCTACCAATAAGGCACCAACTAGACCTGGGCCTGCTGTATAAGCAATACCGTCTAAATCTTCAGGGCCACAACCTGCTTGTGCGAAAGCTGCATCTATAAGTGGTAATGTTTTACGAACATGATCGCGCGATGCAAGTTCCGGCACTACACCGCCGTAATCAGCGTGTACTTTTACTTGGCTGTATAATTGATGAGCTAACAAGCCTTTTTCGTCATCATATATTGCAATACCCGTTTCATCACATGACGATTCAATGCCTAAAATTCGCACTGTACTTCTCCTGCCTTTTAAATTCTACTTTGCTACTTTTATAACGTAAGACCAATATTTGTTTGGCCATCTTCAAGGGCAAACTTTTTTAGTGCCTTTACGCTATCAGAGGTAATACGCCCCATATTTTCTACAAAATCAATTAGCTCACCTAATACTTCAATTTCGTACTGCATTAATGGGTGCTCTCTCACTGCTGTGTTATCAGCAATCTCACCTTCAACCGTCATTTGATATTCAATAAAGCGAGCCACTGTTGCTTGAGATATTTTGCTCACACTAATGAACTCTTGCTCATCTTGCGCCACTAAACCATGCATTAAGCTAAGTAAAGACGTTGCAGCATCAATAGCAGGATAAGTACCAAACATATCAAAATCAGCAAGTTCAGGAACATTTGGCTCTATTTTTTCAACTTGTTTTTCGAGATCTATTTTACTTTTAGGCAGTAATATTTTTTCCCAACAAACATTAAGCGAATTACGTAATAAGGTTTCATCACCAAACCCCGTTGCTTCGCTAAATAAACCGTAATTTGGCAGCATTCGCTCTATTAAAGCACTTGCTAAGACGGCCTTTTGTAAATAGTTAAGCTCTCTAATACGCTGAAAATTATTTGCTTTAGTCATTCTTTAACGTCTCACACGACCAACAAAAATCAAATGTTGATCCATTATGCTCATTACAATTAGGGAATACCCAATCTGGAGCGGATTGTTTTACTTGTTGATAGTTTACCAATATTTGCCGCGCATGGCGCTCTTTTATCGCATAAACCTGCACACTAACTTGCGCCTGATCATATGGGATTTCTCCAAGCGCCCCTTGGAGCATCTCGCCTTTAATTTTACACTCTATTCCAGCAGTTTGTATTAAGCCTTTTACGATATTTGCTTCCAAGGTATTTTCAGCTTTATAAATTGTAACCCATTGAAAAGAGCTATCTGTTGAATTGTTATTATTAATATTTTGCAATATTCACCTCATTTATTTTGTGTTAACAATATCCTGCGCTAGATTATTAGCATGCTGTACTTTTAAGGAATAAACATGACACTAACAACCCCTGGCTTACTTTTCCCGGCCATATCGCTGCTATTACTGGCCTATACAAACCGATTTTTAGTTTTAGCGCAATTAATTAGGGAGCTAAATGCACGTGAAGGTGAATCTATTCGGCCTGTTGTAGTGGCTCAAATCACTAACTTACGTAAACGTATTAAGCTAATTAGAACGATGCAAGTGTACGGGGTAGCCTCTTTTCTACTGTGTACACTATCAATGTTTGCATTATTTATTGAGTTTAATGCCACAGGAATTATTTTATTTGGCATTAGCTTAGCTTGCTTAAGTTTATCGTTATTAACGTCTTTATTTGAAATACATATTTCCTGTGATGCAATCGAGATAGAACTACAAAGCATTGAAAATAAACCACTAAGTAGCCGAATAAATAGAAATTTTGTAAAATAGTTTATTATAAATAAAACACTCTATTATTTGTCACAATCATGTTGTATGAATGCCCCTTTTTGGGGCGTACTTTTTTATTAATTAGAACAATTTAATCCAAATATACTAACTAACTTACTGACTACAAATAAGTTTACTTAGCTAGCCCATTGCAAAAACATAGATAAAATACAATAAACAACTAGTTATGAATTTAAAAAGCAATACTATTTGGTCGCTTTTCTCTTTAATTAATACTAAAAGGGGGGTATCCTGCTGGAAACACGTATGAACTTACAAACGTATTTCAATATAGAATTTTACTAAACTTTAGAATAAAAATTAATATATTTGATGTCCGTGGTATCTGCGACTTACTTATAAAAAGGGACTATAAAGTGAGATTTGAACAATTAGAGCAATTTGTAGCACTTAGTATATTACGTCATTTTAGACAAGCTGCTGAACAAACCCAAATTAGTACTTCAGCGCTAACGCGCAGCATTCAAACACTTGAGGATGAAATGGGATATGAGTTAGTAAAACGCTCAACACGCTCTGTTAAATTAACGCCAGAAGGCGAGCTTTTTCTAGAATATGCTAAAACGACCCTATCGGAACTTGAGCTAACGAAAAAGCGGATTTTTCAATCAGTAAACGGTAATGCCAATGAAAAGCTCGTTATTGGGTATACCAATAAGGCAAGCAGCATAGTACCTATTTCTTGTGGACAGTTTTTAGCTCAATACCCTCATATAAAAATTGAGATGCAGCTACAAGATCAGCAAGAGCTAACGCGCAAACTCCAACAGGGTGAAATAGATATAAGCGTATACTCTCAAGCTATTAACAGCATTGGTAGTGACATTCACTTACCAGATCAGCTTGTATTATTTGTTTCAAAAAACCACCCTCTTGCCCATAAAAACGATATAAGTAAACAAAACCTTGATAGCTACCCGATGTTTGGCTGTTTCTCTGAGTCTAAACAAGTACAAACTATGCTTAATGAAGCGATTGATTCTTTAAATAAATCATCAAGTATTAAAGTGGGCAGTATTGAGCAAGTAATGGCAAGTGTAGTTAAATCAGATCATTTTGCTATTGCAAGCATTGAACATGCTAATGCAATCGCAGAGAATTCTGAATTAGTACAACTTAAAACAAATAAAGGTTTAAACCACGAACAACTCGTTGTACAAACAAGCCAACAGACGTCGATTACTGAACATGTAGAGCATTTACTATCGCTTATAAAAAAAGCGGGTGCTGCATTTAGCTAATCTGATGTTTCAAAAAGTGCGGCACAATAAACAGTAGCTTTTAATAGCTTTTCGGCTACACTGTCGCACCTTTTTTAAACAGCTGATGTGAATGAACACACTTTTTGGTCCTGATGTCTATTTAGATGATATAGAACGCCAAGGATATACCGTAATTCATAACGCGCTTATTGCCGATTTAGTTAACGATTTAGTTGCAGACTGCCACCGTATAAACCCTCACTTTAGCCTTGCTGGTATTGGTCGATTAAATGACTTACAAATAGATAAAGCCGTACGTACTGATAAAACCTATTGGTTTGACGGCAGCTCTCAAGCACAGCTTACCTATCAAGCAATAATGCAAAGTATAAAGACCACGTTAAATCGCAGTTTTTTTATGGGGTTATTTGATTACGAATGCCATTATGCAAAATATACACAGGGTGATTTTTACAAAAAGCACTTAGATGCATTTAAAGGTCGCTCTAATCGAGTATTTACAACGGTACTTTATTTAAATACGCCTAAGCAAGGTGGCGAACTTGTTATTTATAAACCTAAAAGTAAAGAGATAGAAATAACAATTAAACCAACTGCTGGCACATTAGTAATGTTTGAAAGCGAACGCTTTGCCCACGAAGTACTTCCCGCCNGATCGCTATTCTATTGCAGGCTGGTTTAGAAAAAACGCCTCTATTAGCGGCATTATTGATCCGCCCCGATAACTCCTAATAGAGCATTTTAACAGCCTTTATTGAGGTTTTTAAAATGCTATTGGGTATGAAAGTAATAACCCTATAAAGATAGCCAAACCCACGTAATGATTATTTAAAAACGCTTTAAAACAGGCATCTCTTTCACGTTTATGAATAAGCGTTTGTTGGTATGCCAATAGGCCCGCAGCAATACTTAAACCAACGCCAAACGCGACACTTAAATGATTGCTTATACCAATAAAAGCAACCAACGCTATAAATACAGCATTAAGTAAAAAGATAATATGGCGGTCGTATTTACCAAATAAAATAGCGGTTGATTTTACCCCTATTTTTAAATCGTCGTCCCTATCAACCATCGCATACATGGTGTCGTAAGCCACTGTCCAGCAAATATTGGCTATAAATAATAACCATGCCTGCTGTGGTAGTGCATTAATTGAAGCCATATACGCCATAGGAATAGTCCAACCAAATGCAGCCCCTAAAACAACTTGAGGTAACTGTGTATAGCGCTTCATAAAGGGGTAACAAAAGGCTAAAGCCAAAGCTCCAAAAGAAAGCAAAATAGTATTAACGCTAAGCATTAATACTAAAATGAACGCAATAACTATGAGTAGTAAAAATAGACTAAGTGCTTCACCACTACTCACCTGCCCTGAAGCTAGCGGCCGTTGAGCTGTGCGTTTTACCGAGCCGTCTATTTTTCTATCTGCAAAATCATTAATTACACACCCTGCGCTACGCATAACAACAACGCCCAGCGTGAATATAATAAGGTTGAGTAAGCTCGGCATCCCACTATTAGCAAGCCATAAAGCCCAGTATGTTGGCCAAAGTAATAACAAGGTACCAATGGGCTTATCTATACGCATTAACTGTATATAATAAGGAATATGTTTTGGCTTTAAAGCGGCTAATTTCATGAGTATAAATATGCTCCTGGTAAAAACACTTCACACACTAAAAATTTATATTCTCGTAGCGAAAACACACTTCGACGACCGAGTAAGTTTTGTTTAGATAAATTTAATTGAGACACCAACTGCTGCAATGAATGCTCGCTGTTAAAACATGCTATTTCTATATCAGTACGCACTAATTGAGAGTCTTGAAAAATAACATCACCAAGAGGTCGATTTCCCATGTTAAGCAGAGGATTATGCGATTTTTTTTGTCGTTTATTGTCGGGTAGCCAACTTTGTGCGTAGACCATTGGCTTATCATCACATAACAAAATCACTTCTCTATTTAGTGCCGATACTGCTGTGCAACTAAGTAATTTTTGTTGCTCAATCGATAAATCAAACGTTTGCTCACTAAGTACTTTTACAGAGAAGTTTTGCGATCGACTTTTTAATTTAGCCGTTAATGAATGAGGCTCAAATAGCCAATCACGCTCAGTCGCTGTTAAGCCGCTTACTTGTGAAGTATGTTGCCAGTTGGCAGACAAAGAAATAGGGAAAGTAGTCACAATTGCTCCAATTAAATAAAAACCGGAGCAATAATAACATTGCCAATGCATTTGAAAAAGTGATGATTTACTGCCTTAAATAACTAAGATAAATAACTGCTTGGCGCTGTTTATTACACACCATTGGGTATAAACTATTTACAACAGGTTTTTAGAAACGCTTTAAATATGAAAAAAATAGTATACGCAGGTCTTTTTACATTCTTTGTAAGCGTTATAAGCTTTACAGCTCGAGCTGAATCCACAGTTGGTTATTTTGGTTTTGAGCCAGATATAATTACTAACTATATTGGTCCATCAAGTAAAAAAATGGGCTATGTGCGCGTAACTATAGATTTAATGCTTAATGACACTTCAGATATTGCAATAGTAGAGCACCACACCCCTTTACTGCGCGATGCCCTAGTAGAGATTTTATCTAAAGAACCAGAAGAGAAAATAAAATCACTTACTGGTCGAGAAGAAATACGTGCAAAGTGCGCCGAAAAACTAAAAAGCCTGTTAAAAGAAGAAACAGGACAAGAGATCATCCGTGAAGTCTTGTTCACTAAATATTTATATCATTAGTATTTAACGGTTAACGATTTGCGTTAAATATTTTGGCGGTATAGGCAAAAGCCATACCGCTAACTAATCCACCTAAGTGCGCCCAATTAGCCATGCCAACAAATAATACATCTGCAAAACCTAGCACCAGCCAAATCAACATAAAACCAACAATAGCCGTACTAACTAGCGCAGGTTTATTAGGGTTTAAAAAACTATGAATCCAACAAAAACCTAGTAACCCATACACCACACCGCTTAGGCCGCCAAAATTCGGGCCAACCATTAAATATTGTGCCCAATTACTAATAAGTGCAGTCACTAAAAACAAGCCTATTAAACTTAGTTTTCCGCATTGTTTTTCGATATTGTCACCAAGCGACATCCACCAAATTAAATTAAACACTATATGCATCGCGCTAAAATGTACGAGGGTGGGCGTTAACCAACTTAAAGGCTGCGTAGGTTTAAACTGCATCATGGTGTAAATGGTCTCAAAACCACCTAGTAAAAAAGCAAAATAAATTATAACGCTTACAATACTTACAGTTTGATTTAACCAGCTGAGCGCTTTAAATCGCGCCATAAGATTAAGTGATTGCCCTTGATATTTAAGCGGCGACTGTGTGCTGCCTACATCCCAAGATGCTTGCTGGTATTTTTCATGATTAGGATTTTGTGTAAACTCAACCCATAAAGGCTGAACTTGATGAAAGTCCTCCTCAGCCACACTAATGACGACATTACTACCATCTGCTGAGTGTACCTTTGCATCTAGGCCTTGGCTTTTTAAATAGTCTATAAAGCCCTGTGCTGCACGCGGGTTATTTAAACTGCCAAGCTCTATCATCGCTCTACTTTCTCGCTGTAAGCAGCTTCCCAAGCTGTAAAGCCGCCATCCATACTGTAAACGTCTTCAAAACCTTGCTCAACTAAGTAGCTAGCTGCGCCTTGTGAGCTCATACCGTGGTAGCAGACAATAATAATTGGCTGATCGAATTCTTTTTCCATCATAAATTGTGCGATATTACCGTTAGAAAGTGCTTCTGAGCCTGGAATGCGACCGGCTTGATACGAATTAGGATCGCGAATATCTGCAATTACCACGTCTTCTTTATCTAAAAGCTCTAACGTTTGCGCTATAGAAATATGTTTAAATGCCATTGAAATCTCTTTAATTAATAGTATAAAAAAGGCGGCTAAAGCCGCCCTTCTTGTAATTTAGTTAGGAACTAATCCCAGTTTAAAATTACTTTACCTGACTGACCTGAAATCATCATATCAAAGCCAGCTTGGAAGTCATCCACAGAATATTGATGTGTAATGATTGGGTTTAAATCTAGGCCAGATTGAATCAAACTTGCCATTTTGTACCACGTTTCGAACATTTCGCGACCGTAAATACCTTTAATCACTAAACCTTTAAAAATAACTTGGTTCCAGTCAACTGCCATATCAGATGGTGGAATACCCAGCATGGCAATTTTACCGCCGTGGTTCATATTATTAAGCATTGAATTAAACGCGCTTGGCACACCTGACATTTCAAGGCCAATATCAAAACCCTCTGTCATACCTAGCTCTTTCATTACATCTTCAAGCTTTTCATTGGCAACGTTTACAGCGCGTGAAGCCCCCATTTTACGTGCTAAATCTAGGCGGTATTCGTTTACGTCGGTAATTACAACGTGGCGAGCACCAACATGTTTTGCAACAGCTGCTGCCATAATACCAATTGGGCCTGCACCAGTGATAAGTACATCTTCGCCAACTAAGTCAAACGATAGTGCGGTATGAACTGCGTTACCAAATGGGTCGAAAATAGAAGCGAGTTCGTCAGAAATATTATCTGGAATTTTAAATGCGTTAAATGCAGGAATAACTAAATATTCGGCAAACGCACCTTCACGGTTTACACCTACACCCGTTGTATTACGGCATAAATGTACACGCCCTGCACGACAATTTCGACAATGCCCACACGTAATATGCCCTTCGCCAGATACGCGGTCGCCAACCTGAAAGCCACGAACTTCTTGGCCCATATCAACGACTTCACCAACATATTCATGGCCAACAACCATAGGCGTTGGAATGGTTTTACTTGCCCATTCGTCCCACTTGTAAATATGTACGTCGGTACCACAAATAGCTGTTTTGCGAATTTTAATCAGTAAGTCGTTATGACCTACTTCTGGCTTTGGTGCATCTGTCATCCAAATGCCCGGTTCTGCTTTTAATTTTGATAATGCTTTCATAATCCACACTCAATTAAAAAACCGAAGCGAGGCTTCGGTTTAAAATAAAATTAAATAACGCCCATTTCTTTACCAATACGGGTAAATGCATCGATAGCTGTATCGAGTTGCTCAATACTATGTGCCGCTGAAATTTGTGTACGAATACGCGCTTGCCCTTTTGGTACTACAGGGAATGAAAAACCGGTTACGTAAATGCCTTCAGCAAGTAATTTATCAGCCATTAACGAGGCTACTTTGGCATCTCCTAGCATTACGGGGATAATTGCATGATCTTTACCTGCACACGTAAAACCAGCAGCTTCCATTTGCTCACGGAAATATTTAGCATTTGACCAAAGTTTAGCGCGAAGCTCGCCGCCATTTTCAAGCATTTCAAGTACTTTAATTGATGCAGTAGCAATTGAAGGCGCTAATGAGTTTGAGAACAAGTATGGGCGTGAACGCTGACGTAACCATTCAACAATTTCTTTTTTACCTGATGTATAACCACCTGAAGCACCGCCCAGCGCCTTACCTAATGTACCGGTGATAATATCTACACGGTCTAATACATTACAGTACTCAGGTGTACCCTTACCGTTTTCGCCAACAAAGCCAACTGCGTGAGAGTCATCTACCATTACAAGCGCATCATATTTATCGGCTAAGTCGCACACAGCTTCTAAATTACAAATAACGCCGTCCATAGAAAACACGCCATCGGTAGCAATTAGTTTAGTTTTAGCACCGGCTTCGTCTGCTGCAATAAGTTGCTTCTCAAGATCAGCCATGTCGTTATTTGCATAACGAAAACGTTTAGCTTTACATAAACGTACACCGTCAATAATTGATGCATGATTTAATGAATCAGAAATAATAGCGTCTTCTGCGCCTAAAATAGTTTCGAACAAACCTGTATTTGCGTCAAAACATGAAGAATATAAAATAGTATCTTCTGTTTCTAAAAACGCACTGATTTTTTGCTCTAGTGTTTTATGGATATCTTGCGTGCCACAAATAAAACGTACTGAAGCCACACCAAAACCATGATTATTTAAACCATTTTGCGCCGCTTCAATTAACTCTGGGCTATTAGCTAAACCTAAGTAGTTATTAGCACAAAAGTTGATTACTTTACCTGATGCAACTTCGATTTGAGCTTGCTGCTGGGACTTAATAATACGTTCGTTTTTATACAAACCTTCGGTTTTTACGTCTTCAATTTGCTGTTGTAACTGGCTAAAAAAAGCAGATGCTCTCATCTAGGTTCTCCATCTATTTGAACAGGTAAACAACCGCACTTTCACGGCTGTTTATTATGCGGGGTATTGTAAAAGTTTAATGGGTAAAATGCACGGTTTGCAGTTCGTCGCAAACACCCTAAGTTGGAAGGAATTCCTGCCAGTTTACAGGCTGTTTATTTATGTGTTTAAAAGTGCAGGTAAACTACTTATAGAATCGATAATTAAATCAGCTTCTTGCTTAGCGCTTTCGTCAAAGCTTTGCCCTGAACGCACTAAAACACGGGTAGTGATCCCTGCTTTTTTCGCAGCCTGCATATCACTGAGTTTATCGCCCACCATAATACTGCAAGCAGGGTCGATATTATGCTCTTGTATGCCTTGTAATAACATACCTGGCGCAGGCTTTCTGCAACTGCACTCTTTCAAATATTCAGGGCCCGCTTTTTTAGGGTGATGCGGGCAAAAATACACATCGGTAACTGCAATGCTGTGGGCACTAAACTGGTCTTTCATCCACTCGGTCAGTGCTAAAAAATCAGCTTCGGTGTAATAACCTCGACCAATTCCAGATTGATTAGTGACGATTATGATTTTATAGCCTGCATCATAAAATGTTTTACAAGTACTAAAAACACCGTCAATAAATTCAAATTTATCGCTTTGATACACATAACCATGATCAACATTTACCACGCCATCTCGGTCTAAAAAAAGCGCTTTATTTTTTTGTTGTGCATTCATTACAAAGACTCTTTTTGTACAACATGGTCAAACATCGCTTTTACATCATCAACTGTAATTTGGCTCATTAAATCATCGCCTTTTACGCGTGTCCCCCACGGTACTTGCTCAGCCGTTTTACCTGTTTGCTTAAACAAGTTTTGATGATAAACCTCTACCACGTAGTCTTGATATAAATAAGGACCTGTGCGTGCTGGATTTGAATGTGCATATAAACCAATAACCGGCGTACCAACTGTTACTGCCATATGCGCAGGACCCGTGTCGGGGGCAAGCACTAAGCTGCCACGCTTTAACACGCACAACAACTCTTTGAGTTTTGTTTTACCTACTAAATTTAAAATAGGCGTGTTGCTGTGCTCAATAATGCTATTTGCTAGGTTAATTTCAAGCTCTGTTGGACCACCCGTCAATACCACCTTAAAGCCTTGCTCGCTTGCATAATCAGCCAATGTGGCATAACGATCAGCGAGCCAATTACGCTGCGCTTTACTAGCTGCGGGCGATATTACTAATAGTTTATTAGTTAGGTATTCTGGTGTTAGTAACTCATCTGCAACCGCTTGGTCTTGCTCGGTATATGGCATGTTCCAACTCGGTTTATAATCAGAAACACCAATGGCTTTTGCAAAACCTTTAAAGCCTTCAAGAACGTGCGCCTGAGCTTGTGGATCTATTCGTTTATTAATAAATAAGCTATGTAATTCTTTTGAACGAGCCCTATCGAACCCTATTTTTACTTTTGCAGGAATACAACGCGCTACAAACCCAGCCCTTAATGCAACTTGCATATTAAGAAGCACATCAAACTTTTGGTTGTTGAAGCGTTGCTTTAAGCTTTTAAGCGCTGCTTTGCCTTGCTTTTTATCAAATACCACCAGCTCAACACCCTGTAAGTCAGCAAGTAACATGGCTTCTATTTTGCCAATTACCCAGGTGATTTTCGCATTCGGGTGTGCTTTTTGAATGGCTTGTACAGCACTCACACCATGACATACGTCACCAATGGCAGAGAGTCTTAATATACAAATAGATGAATAATTAGGAGCTTGAGTCACACATTCCCTTAGGTATTTAATACAAAAGCCGATCTTAAATTATAATCACGCTATTGCAAGCACTTATCCTGCGCTTTAAAACGCGCTAATATAGGCCTATTATTTAGCAATTACACAGAGCTATGTTTAAACAACACATGCAAGGCAATCACACTGTATTAAGCCACCCTAAATACACAAGCCAAATTACCCTCGATTGGTTTGATACAAATTATTGGCAACAACAAAATAAAATTGTGGGTGCTAAAAAAGGCAGAGCAACAGCATGGTTTTTTAAACAAGACAAATTAACAGCCGTACTTAGGCATTATTGGCGCGGTGGTTTAGTGGGTAAATTGCTAAGCGATCAATATTTATACCCAGGGCTTGAAAAAACCCGTGTGTATAAAGAGTTTAGCTTAATGACTAAGCTTATAGAGCTTGGTTTAAACGTACCCACCCCTATTGCAGCTAAAGTAACCCGCAGCGGGTTAATTTATCGTGGTGATATTATTACCGAGGCCGTTACAGGTGCTAAAAGTGTACTCGACATATTAATTGAACGTTCATTGACTGAAGATGAGTTGGAGCGCATTGCTAAAACAATCGCGCTATTTCATTCAAAAGGCGTTTACCACGCTGATTTAAACATTAATAACATTTTATTTAATGATATTGGTGATGCGTATATTATCGACTTTGACAGAGGTGAAATAAGAACGCCTAACCCACAGTGGCAACAAAGTAATATAACACGCCTTGAGCGCTCATTTTTAAAAGAACAAGGTCGAAATGATGTATTTAATTGGCAAGTGAATGACTGGCAAACTCTGCACAGCAACTACTTCAAAGCGCTCGCCAATATCAGTTAACCTAATATCAGTTAACCTAATATCAGTTAACCTAATATCAGTTAACTTAGTTAGCCAAAGCTAAATACTGCAGAGCAACCTGCTCTGCCTGTACTTGTTTTAGAATATCTGCGTTTTCTACATTTGGCTTATCTGCTAGCACCTGCATAACGGCATTGGCTAATGCCTCACTTTGTTGAACGGGTACTAAATATTTACTCAGCTCGCCTGTTAATATCTCGCTTGGTCCAAATGTACAATTAGTGCTAACTACCGGAGTACCCACCGCTAAAGCCTCAATTAATACCGTTGGCAGCCCTTCAAAATCAGAGCTCAAAACTAAAGCTTTGGCATGCTTAATCCAGTTGTATGGGTTTTGTTGAAATCCAGGCACTACTAACTGTTTATCTATGCCATATTGCTGTGCAAGCTTTAACGCTTTTGCAGGTTTATTACATAAAAGGACTAACTTGTATTTTTTATCAAGCTTTGCAAATGCTGCAAATAATATATCGTGGCGTTTTTGTTTGGCGAGCCTTCCTACATGAATTAAGTAAGGCTCATTTGGGATGTCGTTATTTTTCTCATTTGCTTGTTGGTTTATTTTTTCAAAATCGAACGGGTTATAAATAGTCGCGATTGCACTTGGGTTAATTAAATCCCCTTGTGTTATTTCTTTTTCAACACCCTTTGATACGCAAATAAGTGATTTACCATTTAAGTTTTGCTTACTTTTTTTAAGGTATAAATATGAAAATGGACCTAACTTTTTTTGACGGGCAAGTTCTGAATTGACGGAGTTATGAATAACAAAGTGAACATTTTTGATATTACTACGTGCAAGTAAATTATTACTTCTATCAAGGTTAGAAAGCACTAGGTCAATATTGCCAATCTCGCTTTGTTTTTTTTCAAACCACGCTTCTAATCGCAAAATACTATTTTTTCGCTGCCAGAATCTATCTACTTTAGATGCTCTATCAGGAAAAAGGCTGTCAACTTTAACTATATCAGGAATGTCATACTCAGCGTTGCTCGCAAGAGATAATATAGTGACATTGTGCTGTAGTTTCGCCATTTTATCAGCCAAAGTAAGCATTACTTTTTCAGCACCACCACCTACTAGTGAATCAATTACAATCACTATATTCATAAGCGATCTCCTACAAGCATATTTTTTATACCGGTAGTGATCACGTCGAAGCTATGTGTACTATCGAGTTGCTTATACTTACCAATAAATTCACTATAAAAAGGCTCGGTAATAACTTGAGCTATTTTCGTTGTAATTTCATCAATATCAAGATTCGCTTTTATTACAACACCTGCATTAACGCAATGATCCAAACGTGTATTTTGATCTTTTGAGATAGCACATGCCACAACAGGGGTTTGAACTGCAATTGCTTGCAATAAAGTATCTCCACCACTAAGTAATGCGACTTTAGCTTGGCTCATTAATGCCAAAAATTCGGTTCCTTGCAGGCTTGATAAACAAGTAACCTCATCACTTTTAGGAATTGCTTTATTATAATTTGCACCAAACACAACAACTGCTTTTAAACCAGTATGCTTAGTAATTTTAAGCGCGGCTTTAAAGTAAACCTCAGCACAATTAAGATTATTTAATATATGCCCGCCAGAACCCGCATTAACAATAAAATAGCCATCAGATACTAAGTTATAGCGATTTAAAACATCACGTTTTTGCTCACAAGAAGCAAATGGAACAAAAGGGCCTACATTACGAGGGTGTGCCAAGGGAAACATGTCTAACTTCGCACTTTCAGCCCATGTAAGTGGCTCAATACAATAATCAGGCTGTACAACCCAATGTGTATCAATTAAATTAATCCTGTTTAGCTTCAATCCCTTAGCGCGTTTTTTTGCATGCTGAGAAATAAATACAACTTTAGCGCCTACTTTTTTAGCCGCTTTCATATGCCCTGCACGTCCTGCACAATCAAAAACAACGACGTCAGGTTTAAATTGCTCTATAAAGTCGCAAACAGAATCAAGCTCTTTAGTCGCTGAGTGTTCAAGCAATGTGGCTTCAAAAGGACACTTTTTTGCGTAGCTTGTATGCTTGTTTAGTATGAAGTGAATATCGAGAGAATCAGTAAGTTCTGCCTTTAAACTTTGAGCCAACAACAACGAGCGCATATATTCACCAATGCCTTCTGGTGATGATACGGGAATAAATAAAAGTCGTTTGTTGCTCATTACATTCTCAATTTCCTATTTGAACTCCAGTATACCAATCAGATACTTATTACGATAGCTAGGTTACATTTTAATATATTAAATTAGCTCTATAAATTTGATTATTTACTGCAATAACAAGCTTAGGTTGATAAACTTAGCCGCAATCTAAATCACAAGGATCTGAACTTTGCGAAACAGAATTTTTCTACTTTCTACTCTTTTTTGCGCTATGAGCGCGTCAGTTAATGCTGAACCATGGGTAAAACCCGATGATTACGGTCTTAGAGCTGATATTCAACAATTAGCTGATGCAGGTGTTATTTTAGCTCCTGTAACTACCTATCCGCTTATGTGGAAAAGTTTTATAAGTGATGTGCAAAGCATGCCGCTTGAGCAATTATCTCCAAGCTTGCAAGATGCTTTACTTCGCGTTAAGCATCGATATAAATCAGAAAATAGCAGCTCGCATAGTCTTCAATTATCAGCTTTTGCAGCCACAGATCCGATCATAGCAACAAGCTTTGGTGCAACAAATACACAAGAAACAGAGCTTTCAGCAGCTTACGCTTATTTAGGCGATAACTTTGCAGCTAAAGTAGCTATAAATTACAGAAAAGACGGTAAAAAATGTTTAGTTGATGGAAAAACGACTGATGATATAGCCACTGATGAGCAAGCTTTAACTGATTGTAACGACACCTCATTTGATGACAGCTACTTAGCATATCGCTTAGGTAACTGGATTTTTAGAGCGGGTGCTGTGGAACAATTTTGGGGCCCAGGTGTTGATAACAGCTTAATTATGTCTGGTAATGCAAAACCACTCCCTGCATTGAGTGTTACTCGAGAAAAAAGTACCGCTTTTGAAACACCATGGTTAAGTTGGATCGGCCAATGGGGCTTTACTGCACAAATGGCAAAGCTTGAATCAACGCGTGTTGTTCCTGATACTTTACTTTGGAGCAGCAGATTAAACATTCGTCCAATACAACAATTAGAAATTGCCGTGAGCTGGTCTGCTCAATGGGCTGGTGACGGACAACCTGGATCTGCAGGAGACTTTATTGATGTTATCACTGGGCAAACAGCATGTATTGATGGCAATGATAGTTGTGATAGTCAGTTAGAATCAAAAATTGGTAATCAGTTAGCGGGTATTGACGTTCGTTGGTCAGATACACTTTTTAATCAACCTTATGCTGTATATGCCAGTACAATTGGCGAAGATGCTAGTTCTCAGTTTAAACCAGCCGATAGAGCCTATTTGTATGGTGTGCAAACTACACAACGAATATACGATCAAAGCGTATTAATAAATGTAGAGTATATAGATACAAGTGTTTCATGTTCAGCTGAGTCTACAAATGAAAATTGCTACTATGAGCACTCAGATTACAAATCTGGTTATCGTTACCACGGCCGTACAATTGGTTCAACTTATGATAACGACGCCCAATCAGTTGTTTTAACTTTATTAGGCCAGCTGTCGAATGGTAATGATTGGCAGGTAAAACTGCGCAGTGTTGATTATAATAGTGACAATCGCGATCGTTATCCTAACAATCCTGACTTAGGAAATACAATTACTAAAACAGGGTTTAACTCTAAACAGCTAGAAGTACGTTACAGAATGCTTTCTATGGGCGGCCGCGTCACTTTAGGTGCTTTTGCATCAAACAATGATGACGTAGATAATGATACATCGGCATTTGCCAAATATGAATACAACTTTTAATACGTTACTTTTAATAAAGTAACGTATTAAAATTAAAAAAGGGATGAAAACACCGTTTTCATCCCTTTTCTTTTTAATAAGTAAAATCAGTAGTTACTGTTTTATTTTACTAATCACTTTTGATGTTGAGCACCCATCTAAAAACTCAAGCACTTCAACTTTTCCGCCATGGCGAAGTACATGTTCAGCACCCGCTATTTGTTCTACGGTGTAGTCGCCACCCTTAACTAAAATATCAGGACTTATTTGCTCGATTAATTTAGCGGGTGTATCGTTTTCATCTGGACTGCCAAACGGAATAACCCAATCAACTGATGAAAGTGCGCTAAGTACCATTGCACGCTCATCTAGCGGGTTAATAGGACGATCTGCCCCTTTTAAACGCGTAATAGATTCATCATTATTTAATCCAACAACGAGTCTATCGCCTCGTGCTTTAGCTTGTGCTAAATAACGCACATGCCCAGCATGTAAAATATCAAAGCAGCCATTAGTGAATACAATTGTTTCGCCATTTTGTTTGGCAAATTCAATATGTTGAAGTACATCATCAAATGGTGTTTGGTAATGCTCGCCGGTAGTATGTAAATACTGACCAAGTTTACGACTTAACTCTTCTGGCGAGACCGTTGCTGCACCAAATTTACTAACCGCTATACCTGCCGCTAAATTAGCAATTTCGACAGCATCTTTTGGTTCCATGCCCGCACCAAGCATAACCGCGAGTGTCGCTATAACCGTATCACCGGCCCCAGTTACATCGCTTACTTCAAGCTCTTGTGCTGCAAAATCAAACTTTTCATCTGCATCAATTAACGACATACCTTGCTCAGAACGTGTAAGTAACATGGCTTTAATGCCATTTTTGCTAATTAAATCACGCGCACTTGCTGCTAAAGCCTCTTCTGAATCGGTTTGACCGCCCGCTGACTTAAACTCATGTAAATTAGGTGTAATGTAATCAGCACCTTTATATAAATGTAAGTCAGGTGATTTAGGGTCGATTAAAACAGTTTTTCCAGCGCCCTTAGCTAGGCTTACCATTTCTTTAATTAAGCTTAAAGATCCTTTGCTGTAATCAGAGAACACAATAAAGTCGTATTCATCTAGTACAAGCTCTAAGCGGTTTAGTAGTAATTGACTATGTTGCTCAGTAAACGTTTCTTCTAAATCAAGGCGAACTAGTTGCTGATGGCGACTAATAACGCGCATTTTAGAAATAGTCGGTAAATCACACACACTGACTAATTGTGAGCTTATTTTTTCACCTTTTAAAATGGTCTCTAAAATCTGCCCACTTTCATCTTCGCCAATTAAGCCCAGTAAGCCAACTTTTGCATCTAACCGTGCTATATTTTTTGCAACGTTAGCTGCACCGCCCGCTTTGTCTTCAAATTTACTTACTTTAACAACAGGTACTGGCGCTTCTGGCGAAATACGCCCTGTGTCGCCATACCAATAACGATCTAGCATTACGTCGCCAACAACTAATATACGTGCTGCCGATAAGTTTTTTAATAACGATAAATCCATTACTGCTGCTCCGCAACAACCATATCCATGGCTTCACATAACCAGTGACCTATAAACATGTGAGCTTCTTGAATACGTGCTGTTTCGTCATTTTTTATAATAATAGGTAACTTAGCAATATCTTTTACTTTGCCGCCATCCCGCCCTGTTAAAGCGACTGTAAAAGCACCTAGTTTATTTGCGGCTTCTAATGCTAAATTAATATTGTTGCTAGTACCTGATGTAGTTAAACCAATCACTAAGTCTTCTGGTTTACATAGCGCTTGAACTTGACGTTCAAACACCGTATCAAAGTGATAATCGTTGCTGTGTGCTGTTAAAATTGATGTGTCGGTGGTCAGTGCCATAGAGGCAAGCGGACCACGCTCTAATTTATAACGCACTACAAATTCCGCTGCTAAATGCTGTGCATCGGCTGNCCGCCGTTACCAAACCATACAATCTTGCCACCAGCTTGTAATGCACTATGGCATGCTTCTAACAATTGCATAGATTCTTGATGATAAGCCTCCATCGTTTCAAATAATGCCTGATGACGGTTTAATGTTTCAACGTAGCTAGTTGCCACTGAATCGATAATTGACATGAAAAAATTCCTCTTGGAACTGAAATGGCAGGAAAAATTAAATTCATTATTCCATAATTTTATTTAATTGTGTGTATTTTATCGGGTTATAACTGAACCCAGACCATATTTTATAACGAGTATGTTTAGAAAACGGCTATTTCACGGTAAACTAACGCCACTTCCCTTTAAGAAAGATCAGTATGGCACGCATTTTTTACTCATTCGCATTAATTATTATTAGCCCACTGATTGTATTTTATCTCTATATTTTACGAGGTAAAAAAAACCAAGGCTATCGTGCACACTTTAAAGAGCGCTTTGGGTTTGTCGGTAAGTCTTTATTTACGGTTAAAACTAAACCTTTAGTTTTTCATTGTGCTTCTGTTGGTGAGGTACTTGCCGCAACGCCACTCATTAAAGCTTTGCAAAAAGTGCATCCAAATTTAAATATACTTATAACCTGTAATACTCCAACAGGCAGAGAGCAAATACTTAACCAGTTCAAAAACTCTGTGGCGTGTAGCTACTTACCAATCGATTTTCCGTTTGCGACAGCCCGATTTTTAAAGCGTATAAAGCCACAAGCATTATGTATTTTAGAAACAGAGCTATGGCCAAATTTAATGGCGATAAGTCACAAAAAAAATATACCGGTACTTGTTATCAATGCAAGACTCTCTGAAAAGTCACAGCAAGGCTATCAAAAGGTCGCTAAATTAACGCATATTATTATGCGCTCAATTACGGTACTTGCGAGTCACAATAAAACAGATGCTAAACGTTTTATAGAGCTTGGTCTTGAGACTTCGAAAAGCCATGTAACAGGCTCTATAAAATTTGATATAACACCAAGTGAAGAGCAATTAGCTAAAGTACTCAACCTTAAACAGCTTTATAACAGTAATGAAGACAATAACGATGAACGCTTTGTATGGGTGGCAGGCTCAACACATCCTGTTGAGCATGAGCTGGTACTTTTAGCCCATCAAGAGTTACTAAAAAAGCAACCTAATGCATTACTTATAATTGCCCCGCGCCATCCAGAGCAATTTGACAAAGTGGCAGAGCTTTTAACGCAAAGCCCACTTAGCTTTAGCCGTCGTAGCCAAAATAACTACAACAATGAACAAGTACTTCTTGCTGATACGCTTGGTGAATTACAGTGTTTATATGGCGCTGCAAACGTGAGCTTTATTGGTGGCAGCTTAATTCGCAGAGGTGGGCATAACCCACTGGAATCAGCAGCGTTTTCAGTAGGTGTAATAACAGGCCCACACACATACAATTTTGACCATGTTTATCCCGAGCTAACAAAGCTCAAAGGTGCTGTAGTGGTTGATAGTAACGACGAACTCGCAAAGCAGCTTATAACGTTTAGCCAAAACACAAAAGCGTGCCAAACCTTAGGTATTAAAGCTGCGCAATGCGTAACTAAGAACCAAGGTGCTATACAAAAAACACTTACCATTATTAATCAATATTTAGAGCCAAAACCGTGACCAACATAGCTATAAGCCAAACCCGCGAATGGGTATCATCTGTTATTGTTAAATATAACTTTTGCCCGTTTGCTCGAAAAGAAGTAGAAAATAACTGTATTCATTACATAGTAAGTCCAGCAGCAAGTGTGGATGATGCTGTAATGGATATGCTTGAGCAATGTGTTGAGCTTGACCGTGAACCAGAGCGCGAAACAACCCTTATCATGTTTGACAATGGCTTTAGTGACTTTGAAGACTTTTTAGACTTGGTCGATTTAGCTAATGCACTTTCAGTCGCGCAGGGCTTTGAAGGTAAGTATCAAATCGCTAATTTTCACCCAGATTATGTATTTGCCGACAGTGATGAAACCGATGCCGCAAACTACACAAATAGAGCGCCCTTTCCTACATTGCATTTAATCCGCGAAGCAAGTATGAGCGAAGCACTTGATAGTTATAACGAGCCTGAATCTATTCCTGAGCAT
Organism: Pseudoalteromonas sp. TAE79; assembly: GCF_000498015.1. NCBI lineage: Bacteria > Pseudomonadati > Pseudomonadota > Gammaproteobacteria > Alteromonadales > Pseudoalteromonadaceae > Pseudoalteromonas > Pseudoalteromonas sp. TAE79. The sequence goes on along the minus strand of NZ_AUTL01000073.1, from coordinate 12,839 downwards.
AATATAAATCTAGCAAGGCGTAAGGGGATTGATTTTTGGCAGCAGTTACTTGAAGGCTGTAAAAAACCGAGCGCTTAAATGCTCGGTTTTATTTTGGTTTGTAAAAAAACTTTTGCAAAACAAGTAATACCTAAGCTTATTTTTTAACCCAATTACCATTTACTTCAACGTAATGACCACTTTGGGTTTTTTCAATTGTTTTAGCGGCAGCAAGCGCTTCTACTTGTGAAAGTGACAAGTTATTCTTTTTAGCGAGCTTTAAGTACTGCGCTTTACGCTTTGCATTTATGTCATCAACAACGGCTTTTGCTTCTGCGTTTTGTACAACAAGCCCTAAATAACCAGAGCTATCCTCACCTACTAAACCTTGGTTTTTAGCGTCATCAAGGCTAATAGCCCACGCAGAGAACGACATACATACTGCACTAACTAACGTAATAATGTTTAATTTTTTCTTCGTATTCATGTTCTAGCTCCTTAAAATAACTCACTGTCGTCACTAAATAAATTGTCGAGTTCTTTATCTACTTTTACGCGAATTTCGTGATCGACCTTCACATTTAAATTAATAGTAATGGGCTCTTTAGCAGACACCTCAACACGATGCGTGCAAGCACTTAGTGCACTAATAGCACCCAGAGCGAGCAGTACTTTTATCAATAACGACTGTCTCATTATTAGTTTCCTTTTTGTGAGTATTGTTGCTCAACTTTTTGTGTAATTTCGTCACTTAAACGTAGTGCGCGTAAAAGTGTAAATACGTTTTCTTCGTGGTTATAATTAAAGTTAACCTGCTGCTGCTCTGCTTTATTATAGCCTTGCAAATTAACCCCTAGTTTTAACCAACCATCATTTTTTAGTGCCACACTGCTATTAAGTTTTTGAATATCTAAATTAGTTAATAGCCCTAAAACAGGTTGTAACTCTTGCTGTTGCTGCATTACTGAATCAAAAGCGGCATTATTGGTGATTTTTAAATTACCTGTTCCTTGGCTAAATAAACTACCGTCAATTATTTCAATTTTTCCACTATCAAAATGGACAGGTAAAGACCCCGCCAAGCGCCCCGTTAATACAATGCCCGACTTATCGTCGAGTGTAGCGAGTTTACTTGCATCAATGTTTTCAAACTTAACATTTGCAACTTGGTTTGGCTTCCCTATTGTGTAGGTATCTAACGAAAATTCGCCACCAAACACACTTCCTTTTACATCATTTATAAGCGCGGTATTGTTATTAACTTGCCATTGACCTTCAATCGCTTTAACTACAGCACCCGCTCTAAACTCATTTAAATTAAAGGTAGTTGGTTTTACATTAAGCTTACCTGAATTATATTCCCCGCTAAATACACTGTTTAAATCACTCGCAAGGTAATCATTATACAGTGCACTTGTATGACTAATCCCCATATTGAACGATGCATTTTGTAAGTTTACATCGCCACTAATATAGCCATTAAATTCGCCCTCTGTTAGTTGTGCAAGTGGCTCAAATTGCCTAATAAGCGCATTTAACAGCAGCGTACTTTGTTCAGGAATAATGACTTCAAACGGATGAGCTTGCGACGACATATGATGATTTACAACTAACTCAACATTGTTTATAAATGCGTGATGCGTGGCTTTTAGTGCACGGCTTTGCAAGCCCGTAGACTCTACTTTTATATTATTAAGTTTTATGTCGGGGCTATTAACAGCCTTTATATTCGTTTTTGCTGTTAGATCAGCAAATAACTCACCTACGCCTAAATTAGCATTTGCTGTTAATTTGTTACTTATATCTGTGACTTTAAATTCTTTATATTCTGCGCTTTTTAATTGCTGCGTTAACGCTACCTCTGCGTTTAACTGTTTATCCATTTTTGCTGTTAAATCACCTTGATATTGCACTGTACTTATATCAAACGCATCTACACTATTAAGCGTTAATTTAGCATTTATAAGCCCAATTGGTTTTGAGTCTATAAACTCACTTATATTAAAGTGACCACTAAGGCTAAGCCCATTCGCTGTTGCAGGTGCAAACTCAGGCAAGTCTTCAAGCATAACGGCGTAGTCGCCTTTAATCACAGCGCCAGATAACTGAGCATTAACGCTAATATTATTTATATCGGGTGTATTTATTTGAGCTGATAAATTTGTCTGTAAGTACTCAAGTGGAGATGTAATATTTAGTGTTGTATCTGTTATTAAAAAATCGAATAGCTTATCGCCTTCACTCACCAAATTAATTACAGGTACACTGAGTTCACTACCCTCTAAGCGAATTGATTGAGGGAGTTTAAGTTGCCAATTTAAAGGAACTTGTTTGCTAAAAAAGCCTGCATATTCACTCGGTGGAATTAACTCAGTACAGCTTGGTGTTAGATTAATTTTGTTATTAAGCAAATCGGTATTAAACATTAACGCTTGGCTATTTAAATTAAAATGAGTCGCCAGTTTACCAGTGGTTAATACGTTAATCTGGCACTGCTGATTTGTATGAGAAAACTCATACGTGTGAGCAAACTGGGAGCTAATATCGCCATTTAATTCAAGCTCTATACCGTCAAAGCTAAACGCTTGCTGGGTATTAAAATTAGCATCTGCAATTAATGTATTTTTAGTGTTTATAGCTTGCTTTAAAAGAGTGTTATCAATTTCAAACTGACCACTTACTTTATTAGCAGTCAAAATTGCACTCGCGTTTATATCACCCGTAACATTAAATTTATTTAGTGTGGGTTCTAATATGCTTATTTTAAGTGGCTTATTGAGCTCATCACTTTTTACTACAAGCTGTTTAATATTGATTAATGGGCGGTTTAAGGGAAGTGCTAAATCGAGATTTTTTGCAAGTTGATTAGCATTATCACTTTTAGGGAGTGAATTAACTGTTAGCACTGCATTTTCAATATCTACACGCTTTGTATTTGCAGTAATACCAGTAAGTTGTAATTGTTGATTTTGATAATTTACACACACTTTATCAGCATGAATATTTAGTTCAGACGTAATTGAAAAATCGAGACAACTTAACGTAATGCCTGCTTTTTTAAGCTCAGGCGCTATAGCCCACTGTAATAACGGCAAGCGAAACACATAACTAAGCAGCAAGGTACTTAGCAATAAAACACCAACAATTAAACCAACTCGCTTAAACATACTATCCTTAAATGCTTTGTGCTTTTAGCTAAAACTATACTAATCAAAAAAGGCTGCACAATGCAGCCTTTTTTATTTTACAGTAAGATTATGAATCTAACTTGTATAAACGCAAATGTAATTAACCTACATTTTTACGTGCGTTACGGAACATACGCATCCACGGGCTATCCTCGATCCACTCATCAGGATGCCAAGAGTTGGCAACGCTTCTGAATACACGTTCTGGATGCGGCATCATTACAGTGGCGCGACCATCAGTTGACGTAATACCTGTAATACCTTCTGGAGAACCATTAGGGTTAGCTGGGTACTGCGTAGTAGGGTTACCGTAGTTATCTACAAACTTAACCGCTACAGTGCCGCTATTAAGCGCCGCTTTAGTGGCTGNGCGAGCCAGCCATTCCATCAAAGAACACAGACGGATTCTCTTGTATTTCTACTAAACTAAAGCGTGCTTCAAAACGCTCTGATTTATTAGTTACAAAACGCGGCCAATGTTCAGTGCCAGGGATCAGCTCTTTTAACGTTGATAACATTTGGCAACCGTTACACACACCTAAACTAAAGGTATCTTCACGGTGGAAGAAGTTTTGGAACTGATCGCGTGCCATGTCGTTAAACAAAATAGACTTAGCCCAACCTTCACCCGCACCAAGTACGTCACCGTATGAGAAACCACCACAGGCCACTAAACCTTTAAATTGCTCTAGTGTTAAACGACCTTCTAAAATGTCGCTCATGTGTACATCAACGGCTGCAAAACCTGCGCGATTAAACGCCGCCGCCATTTCTAAATGAGAGTTAACACCCTGCTCACGTAAAATAGCCATTTGCGGCTTAGCACCGGTTGCAATGTATGGTGCAGCTATATCTTCGTTTAAATCAAAGTTAAGTTTTACGTTTAAGCCTGGATCTTTTGCATCAAACTTAGCATCAAACTCTTGCTTAGCACACTCAGGGTTATCACGGCGTGCTTGCATTTGATACGTTGTTTCAGCCCAAATAGTACGAAGCTCAGTACGCGTATGATTAAGTACCGTATTTTCGCCACGGTTAAATATAATCGTATCGTCACTGTTAAGCGTGCCAATGTTGTGACTAATGGCTGCTATACCATATTGTTCAAACACCGCATTTACTGCATCTAAATCAGCATTCGCAACTTGAATTACCGCACCTAGCTCTTCGTTATAAAGCGCTTCAATGTCAGAACCTGTTAAAGCTGCTAAATCAACCGTTACACCGGTATGACCCGTAAACGCCATTTCAGCTACTGTGGTAAATAAGCCACCGTCTGAGCGGTCATGATAAGCAAGTAACTTACTATCAGCCACAAGTGCTTGCATTGCGTTATAAAAGCCTTTTAATAACTCAGGGCTATCAACATCAGGGGTTACATCACCTAATTGCTTATAAACTTGTGCAAGGCTTGATGCGCCCATGCGGTTTTTACCCGCACCTAAATCAACTAATATAAGCGATGTATCGCCTTTATCTGTGCGCAGTTGTGGAGTTACTGTTTTACGTACGTCGTCAACACGACCAAATGCAGTTATAACCAGTGAAAGCGGCGATGTTACTGACTTCTCTTGTGAGTCACCTTCATCTTTCCATGTCGTTTTCATTGACATAGAATCTTTACCTACAGGAATCGTTAAACCAAGCGCAGGACAAAGCTCTTCGCCTACGGCTTTAACAGCTTCATATAAACCAGCATCTTCACCTGGGTGACCCGCTGCTGCCATCCAGTTTGCCGATAACTTAATGTTTTCAAGGCTACCAATATTTGCACAAGCAATATTAGTTAACGACTCTGCCACAGCTAAACGAGCAGATGCACCGTAATTAAGTAATGCAGCCGGAGTACGCTCACCGAGTGACATAGCTTCACCGTGGTAAGTGTCATACGTTGCCGCAGTTACAGCACAGTTAGCAACAGGTACTTGCCAAGGACCAACCATTTGGTCGCGCGCCACCAAACCAGTAACTGAGCGATCGCCGATTGTTATTAAGAATGTTTTTTCTGCAATGGTTGGTAAACGCATTAAGCGCTGCGCTGCATCTGCTGCATTTATTGATGTGATATCCAGCGCTTTGCCAACAACTTGCTTTGACGTTACATCGCGGTGCATTTTAGGTGCTTTACCTAATAATACGTCCAGCGGCAAATCAACAGGGTTATTTTCAAAGTGGCTGTCTGACACCGTTAAGTGAGGTTCAGCGGTTGCTTCACCAATAACAGCGTACTGAGCACGTTCGCGCTTACAAATTGCTTCAAAGCGGTCAAAGTCCTCTACGCCAACAGCGAGTACATAACGCTCTTGTGATTCATTACACCAAATTTCGTGTGGTGCCATGCCTGGCTCATCGTTAGGGATGCTACGTAATTGGAATTTACCACCACGTCCGCCATCATTAACAAGCTCAGGAAACGCATTAGATAAACCACCGGCACCTACATCATGGATGAATGCAATTGGATTTTCGTCACCTAGCTGCCAACATTTATCGATAACTTCTTGGCAACGACGTTCCATTTCTGGGTTTTCGCGCTGTACTGAAGCAAAGTCTAAATCTTCGTTTGACTGACCTGAGGCCATACTTGATGCAGCACCACCGCCTAAACCAATGTTCATTGCAGGCCCGCCTAGCGCAATTAATTTAGCGCCAACAGGAATATCACCTTTTTGAACATGATCAGAGCGAATATTACCTAAACCACCGGCAAGCATAATTGGTTTATGGTAACCACGTACTTCTTCACCGTTATGGCTTGTTACTTTTTCTTCGTAAGTACGGAAGTAGCCTAATAAGTTAGGACGACCAAACTCATTATTAAATGCAGCGCCACCTAGTGGACCTTCTGTCATTATATCAAGTGCGTTTACAATACGACCCGGCTTACCAAAATCGCTTTCCCACGGTTGCTCGTAACCTGGAATACGTAAATTTGATACAGTAAAGCCAACTAACCCTGCTTTTGGCTTAGAGCCACGACCAGTTGCGCCTTCATCGCGAATCTCACCACCAGAACCTGTAGCAGCACCTGAGAATGGCGCAATAGCTGTTGGGTGGTTATGAGTTTCAACTTTCATTAGTATTTCAATGTCTTCTTGATGATACGCATATTCACCTTGCGCATTTGGGAAGAAGCGACCCGCTTTTGAGCCTTTCATTACTGCCGCGTTATCTTTATACGCCGACAATACATTTTCAGGATTTAGCTCAAACGTATTTTTAATCATTTTAAACAGCGATTTTGGCTGCTCTTTACCATCGATTGTCCAGTCAGCATTAAATATTTTATGGCGACAATGCTCTGAGTTCGCTTGTGCAAACATAAACAATTCGATGTCGTTAGGGTTACGTCCTAACTTTGTAAAATTTTCTACTAAGTAGTCTATTTCGTCATCAGCAAGCGCAAAGCCTTGCTCAACATTGGCTGTTGCTAGTGCTTCGCGTCCACCACCTAAAATATCGACAGACGACATTTGGCGTGGGGCATCACTGCGAAACAGCTGAGCCGCATCTTCAAGTTCATTGTGTGTGGCTTCAGTCATGCGGTCGTGCAATAACGCAGTTACTTGTGCAAGTTGTTCTGCGTTTAAATCACCTTCAACATAATAAGCAATACCGCGTTCAACACGGTGAACCTGCTTTAAACCACAGTTGTGGGCGATGTCGGTAGCTTTAGATGCCCAAGGTGAAATGGTACCTGGGCGAGGTGTAACAAGTACAAGTTTGCCAGCTGGGGTATGCTCAGCAATAGTTGGACCGTAAGTTAATAGTTTTTCAAGCTTGGTTTGCTCAGAGCTACTCAACGGCGATGTTAAATCGGCAAAGTGAGCATACTCGGCGTATACGTTAGTGACTGGAAGTTGCGATTGTTGGCAACGCGCTAAAATTTTATTAACTCTGAACTCTGAAAGTGCTGGTGCACCACGAAGGATCAACATAGGTAATTTCATCCGGGGTTAGGGATTGAACGATATTTTAGGCACGCATTATAGTCCAATTAGCATTCAGATTTAACTCAAAATTACGCTTTTCATAAAATTAACTTTTTAGCTTTATTTATAGCCTCTTTTGGTTAATAAAATAAAAGGTAAAGTGACGCGATGGCTTAGTTTTGCTATAACGGTGGCTGGCGAGCTTAAGGGGCACTCAATGTTCAAAGAAAAACTAATAATAATCATTACTTTAGTTATGCTGTTATGTGCATGTGATATGCAAGAGCAGCCAACTCAACTCGCCCAAATAAAAGAACAAAACAAAATACGTGTAGGTACACTTGCAAGTGCTAGTAATTATTATCAAGCCGTTCAAGGTGAACAAGGCTTTGAATATGAGCTATCTCAAGCATTTGCTGAATATCTAGGTGTAGGGCTTGAAATAGTGCCATTTTTTAACTTATCCGATATGTTTGAACGCCTTGAAAGCGGTGATTTAGATTTAATTGCCTCAGGACTTACCTATAATAAAACCCGTGCAGAGCAATACCGTTATGGACCAACTTACAGAACAATCAGCCAAAAGTTAGTTTATAAGCAAGGACGTGTTCGTCCTCGAGAGTTTGCCGACTTAGATGGCAACTTTACTGTTATCGCTAAAAGTAGTCATTCGCTTACTCTGCAAAAAATGAAAAAAAACAATCCAGATCTTACTTGGATAGAAAGCGAAGAGTTTGATGAAGAAGAACTACTTCAAGCAGTTATTGATGGCGAGATTGATTACACACTCGCTGATACACATACGCTATCGTTATTTCGCCGTTATCATCCAAATTTAAGTATCGGTTTTTCTGTTAGTCATAACGACCCGATTGCATGGATACTTAATAAATCAAAAGATGATTCTTTATATTCCTTATTAGTGCCATTTTTTGGCGATATAAAACAGAGTAATCAGCTCTACGTACTTGAAGAAAAATACTTTGGCCACGTGCGCCAATTTAACTATGTAAATACCCTTGCTTATATCGAAGCTATCAAAGAAACCTTACCAACATACCAACCATGGTTTGAACAATATGCTGGTAGCCTTGATTGGCGTTTATTAGCGGCACTTAGCTATCAAGAATCTATGTGGAATCCTCGTGCTAAATCGCCAACAGGCGTTCGCGGTATTATGATGTTAACCCGCAGTACAGCAAAACAAGTAGGTGTTACCAACCGCTTAGAGCCAGAGCAAAATATTCGCGGTGGTGGTAAGTATTTAAGTAAACTGATTAAGCGTATTCCTGATAGAATTCCTCAACCTGATAGAACATGGCTTGCACTAGCGGCTTACAATGTAGGTTGGGGGCACGTTAACGACGCGCGTATAATTACCGAGCAGCAAGGCGCAAGCCCTGATAAATGGGCTGATGTAAAAAAACGCTTACCGCTGTTAATTAAAAAGCGCTATTACCGTAAAACTCGCTATGGTTATGCGCGTGGCGATGTAGCGGTTAAATATGTTGATAATATTCGTCGCTATTACGATGCACTTGTTTGGCTAGATGAGAATAATGCTATTGCTGTAGAACCTGAACCAGAATCAGAACCAATCACAGAGCAGAGTACTGATACCAAGCCAAAGCTAAATGAAGAAAGTGACGAAAAAAGTAACAAAGATGAAGCGCAAACAGGAAAACAACAGCCTATAATTGAGCCCGAACAACCGATTGAAAACAATAACTAAGATTTGTATAGGTATCAGTTTTTTGAGCAAGCCAGTAAGCAAAATTTAAGTAAATTAAATATCTGTTTACTTGTCATCAAATGATCACTAATGTGTATTACTTGTATATTATTATTTTATAAGATATACCCTGCGCCTTTCTCACTCTTGCATTAGGAGAAAACATGCTAAAACGTAGACGCACACAAAGATTAAAACGCAATGTCATTTACTCAACGGCCACACGTCGTCGTGTTATGTTGCGAAAACTACACAAAAAAATCATCTGGCGTCGCCGAATGTTTGCTATGCAGCAAATGGCTGAATCAGAAATAGAGCCAATCGCTAGTTAACTTTAGTTAGGCTTATTTATTTGATCATCACGAGCAGCTTTCTTAGCTGCTTTAATTTGCGCTCTTCTACGTTTAAAAAAATTCGAAATAGTATCCCCGCACTGCTGTGCCAAAACACCACCGCACACCTCAACTTGATGATTTAACTTAGGCTCTTGTAATAAATTCATAATTGAACCCGCAGACCCTGTTTTCGCATCGACTGCTCCAAACACTAAACGCTTTATTCTGCTATGCACTAACAATCCCGCACACATAGAACAAGGCTCTAACGTTACGTATAGGGTGCAATCAATTAAGCGGTAATTGTTAAGGACTTTTCCAGCTTCTCGCACTGCAATCATTTCGGCATGGGCAGATGGGTCATTATCCGTTATTGAGCGGTTATACCCGACTGAAACTAGCTGGTTATCTTTGACTACAATTGCTCCAACCGGAATTTCATCAAGCAGCTCTGCTTGCTTTGCATACAAAAGCGCTTGTTCCATCCAGTAGGAATCATCAAATGGTTCGTTCATTATTTCTACTTAAATAACCTTTTATGCTGTAATTATACCTAGTTAGCACTCTAAAGTGCGCCATTCATTACTTTATTCCAAAAATAAAACAATATTTACCCGTTTGTAATGGCTCACTCGTGCTGATTTACGCTATAATCTCACGCTTTTTTTATTTAGCTCACAACACGGGTAGCAAATGAAATTTCCTGGACGCCGCAGGCATAAACATTATTTTCCAGTGGAAGCCAAAGATCCACTTACCAATCAACTTAACGCAACAGAGCGATTACAACGTAGTTATATTACGGGTATCGATCAGATCGTTGTTGATATAGAGGCAAAAGTTGATCAAGCTTTCCTTGACGAATTTCAACTACGTAGAGGGATGTCGCAAGTTATTGATAGCGATACAACAAACGCCTTATACGATCGTTTAAAATTAAACAATATGGTTGATTTTGAGTTTGCCGGTGGAACCATTGGTAACACTATGCACAACTACTCTGTACTTGCAGATGATCGCTCAGTTTTATTAGGCGTAATGAGCGAAAATATAAAAATAGGTAGCTACGCTTACCGTTTTTTATGTAATACCTCAAGCCGTGTAGACTTAAACTACCTTCAACCAGTTGATGGGCCTGTAGGCCGTTGTTTTACATTAATTGATGAAACCGGTGAGCGTACTTTTGCTATAAGTGCTGGCCTAATGAATCACTTACGTCCTGAATCTATCGATAAAGACCTTATTGAGAATTCATCAGCGTTAGTGATTAGTGCCTATCTTATGCGTACTCAAGGTAGCGAAACAATGACTGAAGCCACTATGCAAGCGGTAAAATACGCTAATGACGCAGGTGTGCCAGTTGTGCTTACACTCGGTACTAAGTTCTTAATTGAACAAGACCCTACTTGGTGGGCAAACTTTGTTGAAAAGCATGTTGATATTCTTGCTATGAACGAAGAAGAAGGTTTAGCTATTACAGGTTTTGAAGATCCTCTTCTAGCTGCTGATAAAGCACTTGATTGGGTAGACTTAGTTATTTGTACCGCTGGCGAAAAAGGCTTATTTATGGCCGGCTACGTAGACGAAAGCTTAAAGCGTGAAACCGAATACCCGTTACTACCAGGCGCCATACCTGATTTTAACCGTTACGAATTCTCACGAGCTATGCGTAAAGATGAGTGTGATCAACCTATCAGAGCATATAGTCATACGGCCCCATTTATGGGGGGACCTGATTCAATCAAAAACACCAATGGTGCAGGTGATTGCGCACTTGCGGCTGTACTACATGATTTGTCAGCGAATGTTTACCATAAGCTTAATGTGGCAAACTCAGCTAAACATCAGCAACAAGCTATTACTTACTCGTCACTATCGCAAATTAGTAAATATGCTAACCGAGCGAGCTATGAAGTATTAGTTCAGCACTCTCCGCGTTTATCTCGTGGTTTACCTGAACGTGAAGATTGTTTAGAACAAGTTTATTGGGAACAATAAATAACGGTGGGAGCAATTATTGCTCCCTATCGATTTCCTAAAAAATAGAAATATCGAGCTTTTTAGATAGCAGTTCTAATGCTGCTATTCCTGCAACGGAGTTACCAAACGAATTAAGCCCCGGAGAATAAACAGCTACAGTAAACTTATTTGGTAACACAGCTAAAATAGTTCCTGACACTCCCGACTTACCTGGCATACCCACTCTGTAACCAAAATCACCGGCAGCATCATATAAACCACTCGTGAATAAAAGCGAATTAAGCTGTTTATTCTGACGACTACTTAAAACACGATTGCCCGATCGATTATCAACACCTTTATTAGCTAAAAAATTATAAGCTTTTGCTAATTCAATACAGTTGAGCTCAATAGAACAAAAGTTAAAGTAAGCCCATAAAACATCATCTACTTCGTTTTCAAAATTACCAAACGATTTCATCAAATGCGCCATCGCAGCATTTCGGTGCCTGAACTCATACTCTGAATTAGCGACTTTTTTATCAATTACTATGCCTCTATTACCAGCTAATAACCTGAAGGTTTCGAGCATAGAATGCATTGGCGCAGATAAGCGGCTGTATAATGCATCACACGTTACAATTGCGCCTGCATTGATGAATGGGTTACGAGGAATCCCCTTTTCAAACTCAAGCTGTGTAAGCGAGTTAAAGGCTGTACCTGAGGGTTCCTTTCCGACTCTATGCCAAAGTTCATCACCATAACGCTGTAGTGCCATAGTAAGTGTCATAACTTTAGAAACTGATTGAATAGTGAAGCGTTGAGAACAATCCCCTGCGCGCACAGTTTCACCATCAGTTGTATAAATAGCGATAGAAAATTGCTCAGGATCGACCTCGGCAAGCGCCGGTATATAATCAGCTACTTTCCCTTGTGATAATAAAGGACGTACTTCATGTGCTATTTCATCAAGCACCTTTTGGTAATCAGCTGTAGGCAATCTAGACCTCTATATCATCATTCATAAAAATTGGATTTTAGCACGCGCGAATAGACGCAACTAGTTTTGTTGTTGAATTTAAAGGGGGATGTTTTTCTTAATTTTAAAAAGCAAAAAAAACGTCACATTGCTGTAACGGGTTTCTCTTAATTAAATCCTAGTAATGTCGTACTGCCCACAGCGGTAGAGAGTCACATAGCAAATGCTACACTATCTTTGTGTCGGGGCGTCCTTCTGCGGGGCTCGCCTTAGAACTATTTTATTTCGCCACTGAGTTCGGCATGGACTATTTACAAAATTCCAAAAAGCATCGAGTAGGGTGAGGCTTATGCCTCATCCCTCTCACAGAACCGTACGTACGGACCTCGTATACGGCTCCTGTACCCTTCACATTTTATCAACTTATTTCCTAAACGCTGATAAAGCAAGCCATCCCGTATTCACTTTTTCTATTGGATATAAACCAAGCTCCTCAAACCATTGGTTTGGCATCGATACACAAGATAAAGGGCTTAGTGAGTTACGCCACGAGTTCATCTTTATGAACTTAAACGGTGGCTTTTTCCCTAACTGCTTTAGTCGTCGATGTAGCCTTGATGGCTTCTTCCACAACCTCAGCTGTATTGCCCTTAGTCTTCGTCTGATCCAACCTGCCAAGGCTTTTAGCTCTCGCTTACAATTGGCTATACTAAAATAATTTACAAAACCGCGCAC